>CAZZBY010000021.1:0-10882 GCA_964652635.1 uncultured Candidatus Marinamargulisbacteria bacterium
ACAGTCGCCAATCGATAATGCCCACGATTTCGAAAGCCCTCACTGACATAATCCGAAGGTCTAAAATGAGCAGAAGCCATCCCCGCAACAATTGGGACAAAACTCTGGGAAAACACTGCAACACTCAATACCGCTGCCCCCATCGTAATCGCCGTGTCAATATTGCCACAAGTTTGAGGATCTGAAGACAGTAAATGAGACACCATCTTTCCTGCTGACGACGCATAAAGAAATCCAAAATTTCCACGAGTTACAAATCGGCAAGCCTGAGCACATCGATACGCCATCCACGTCATCATCGAACCTGAGCGGTGAAGTTCCGTATCCTTAAAAAATTGATCTCGACGGCGATCTATCGATTGAATCCGACACTGCTTCTCCCCCTCTAAGGCGTCGATCACATGATCAGCCCCCACCATATCAAAATAAAGCAGTAACTCTAAAACATCTTCTATTTTAGAAATCTGATCAAGACGAATCCCCTTTTGAGCATGTAAAAAAGAGTCATCCTGAAGAGCACTCATTAATTGAGCCAAATCCTCATAGGACAAGGTATGAGGATCTTTAGACACAATTTGAGTCTCCATCACCTTAATCGCTACAATTTCCTTAGACAATCTCAATGCCTTTAAGTACCGGTCATCCCCCAAGCACCGTCGGATACTTTCCAACCGAGTAGTCACATCCTCTAAATGAGTTTTTCGGATCTCAATCGATTCATCCCAGGTTTCAAAAAAAGCACGTTCGCCAGAAAATCCCAGCCACCGTTTTATCGACGAAACTTCACTTCCCCACGTCGGGGCATCCTCACTCACAATCAACTCTAGAGAATGAATCAAGCTATAAATATCATAAATAGTCGTCATGGGCTCGACAGATCTCAACTCATCTCGAGAAATAAAGGGCCCCAACCACTTAAGACAATCAATCAATTTCCCTTCAATAAAAAACTGATGCGCTTTCACCCAGGTTTCTAAACCAGAGACACTGCTATAATCCTCAGTTTGTTCAAAATATAAAGCCAACTTTTCAATAACCAAGGTCATGGCCTCTGAGGAAGTTGAGATACAAAACAAAGAAGTAGGAAGATTATCTCGAAAAGCCCGAGTCAAATGAGTATAAAATTGGGTCTCCAACTCATCCTCTCCTATCCACTCTGGAGCCTGATAAACAAATTCAAAAACAGCCTCTAACTTATTTTTTTGAATATTTGCCCTTAACTCAGTCATCCGTGTAAATGGAGAGTTATACCTTAATTCACGCGTCACAAAATTAGTAAAAGACTCTCCAATACGATGCAAATCACGAGCCACATCCCGCATCTCAGAGCAAGACTTAGGCTTTGGACAAGAAAAACGATCATCTTGTCGAATAGTGTCACTAATGTGAAGAAACCCAAAAAACTCTTCCATCCTGACCTGACGAACAAGATGCAAATAATAAACTAACTGTGAAAGCCCCACAAACACAAAATACGCATGATGACCTTCCGGGATTTTATTGAGTAAAGAGTCAAAATCCGAATTAGCCGCAGACGAGGAAAAAGTTGAAATTTTAGCCTCTAATAATTTTTTTAAAATTCCAAGCTCTTGATCACTAAATCCAATAGTTCCGGCTACATCCTTACAATACTGCTCTACAAAATTTGGTAATCGTTCTAATAAGTCATCACCAACCGCCACACTAATCGCTGAAATTAATGAAACATTACTGTTATCAAGTCCCGCCACCACCGCCAAACCATTGATCAACGAGTCATGAGACGGATAATAAATCATCTGTTTTAAATCCTCTCTATCGGTTGCGGCTTCAACACCCTTAATCGATAGAGAATCAAAAAATTTAGGATCAGAAAAACAAGAAAGTTGATTTAAAAGAGCTTCACTTTTTTTATCAAAAGAAAAGGAATGATCACAAATTTCAGACATCACACCCTCAATACGCCGAGACAAGACATCAAAAGAAGGCCATTCAGAAGGCAGAGAAAAGCGACGATGAGCGGCATCACCGCCACTCGGATGTTGGGCATTAAATTGAGGTGCTAAATAGTCCAATCGACTTTTCAAAAAGCGACAAAAATGAACACAAATGGCCTTAGCCCATTGAATTCGATCAGGTAATTCAGAAATAACAGGCCTCGAAAGATAGTGAGTTAACTCATGTATCGCGGGCTCAAAGTAATAATGAGTCGAAATCGATTCAGTATCTGATACCGCAAAAGGTGCCGGGTTAGACAATGGAAATTTAGACACCACGTCAGCTGCAAAAAACAACTGATGAATCGTCTGAGATAAAAACCGAAGTTCACTCAATCGAAAAAGGGTAGCACATCGATCAGAAGGCGTTGTTCCAACTGCAATTATTTTAGCTAACTTCACAAGAGACTCCCGTTAGATTCTGAAGCGTTATCGACGAAAGGCAATCCAGAATTTCATGACACAAACGATTTCACCCGAACAGACTCCCAGTATTCTCCAATACGATGCAAATCAAGAGCCACATCCCGCATCTCAGAGCAAGACTTAGGCTTTGGACAAGAAAAACGATCATCTTGTCGAATAGTGTCACTAATGTGAAGAAACCCAAAAAACTCTTCCATCCTGACCTGACGAACAAGATGCAAATAATAAACTAACTGTGAAAGCCCCACAAACACAAAATACGCATGATGACCTTCCGGGATTTTATTGAGTAAAGAGTCAAAATCCGAATTAGCCGCAGACGAGGAAAAAGTTGAAATTTTAGCCTCTAATAATTTTTTTAAAATTCCAAGCTCTTGATCACTAAATCCAATAGTTCCGGCTACATCCTTACAATACTGCTCTACAAAATTTGGTAATCGTTCTAATAAGTCATCACCAACCGCCACACTAATCGCTGAAATTAATGAAACATTACTGTTATCAAGTCCCGCCACCACCGCCAAACCATTGATCAACGAGTCATGAGACGGATAATAAATCATCTGTTTTAAATCCTCTCTATCGGTTGCGGCTTCAACACCCTTAATCGATAGAGAATCAAAAAATTTAGGATCAGAAAAACAAGAAAGTTGATTTAAAAGAGCTTCACTTTTTTTATCAAAAGAAAAGGAATGATCACAAATTTCAGACATCACACCCTCAATACGCCGAGACAAGACATCAAAAGAAGGCCATTCAGAAGGCAGAGAAAAGCGACGATGAGCGGCATCACCGCCACTCGGATGTTGGGCATTAAATTGAGGTGCTAAATAGTCCAATCGACTTTTCAAAAAGCGACAAAAATGAACACAAATGGCCTTAGCCCATTGAATTCGATCAGGTAATTCAGAAATAACAGGCCTCGAAAGATAGTGAGTTAACTCATGTATCGCGGGCTCAAAGTAATAATGAGTCGAAATCGATTCAGTATCTGATACCGCAAAAGGTGCCGGGTTAGACAATGGAAATTTAGACACCACGTCAGCTGCAAAAAACAACTGATGAATCGTCTGAGATAAAAACCGAAGTTCACTCAATCGAAAAAGGGTAGCACATCGATCAGAAGGCGTTGTTCCAACTGCAATTATTTTAGCTAACTTCACAAGAGACTCCCGTTAGATTCTGAAGCATTATCGACGAAAGGCAATCCAGAATTTCATGACACAAACGATTTCACCCGATATAAAAATCCATATCCCCCAGTACAGACATCCCGTATATTAGCTAGCTTTTTATGTGTCGTAACCTTATCATCATCAAATTCAGCCACCCCCGATATTTTCGGATAAATTAGCCTCAAAAAAGTTTTTATTGGGACACTAAAGGGTAATTTTTGTAGATTTAGCTTGATTTAACTGGGGGCATTACTATGATTCCCACGGTGCCACCCGATATAAAAATCCATATCCCCCAGTACGGACATCTGGTATATCAGCCAGACGGGCATGTGCCTTAACCTCACTATCATCAAATTCCTGAACGCCCCTTTCAGTGGAAAAAAATGCCCGATAATGGCCCCCATCAGTACCTCCACCATGCACAATTACAGCGACAAGAGTAAAACGATACGCCACCTCCCCAATCAACATACAAAATTCATCATCAACATTAAGAGGCACTGAGATTTTTTCTCGTCCTCCAGTGTCGCGGTTAAAAGAAAATCGATTTAAAGAGAAGAAAACCATTTGAGGGGGAAAAACCATTTGAGGGGGAAAAAGCAACATAAAGCCATCTTGATGGTTAACTAAAGAATAGGGAACCAAAGAAGAGATTTTAGTCGCATCAACAAGAGGAGCTCCTGGATCAGTAGGCTGATATCGATTCTGTCCAGTCATTTGTTCTGGTTGTTGGTCAAGAGGACTATATGAAGTTACAATAACTTCAGAAAGAAATGTATTCGGAGCAAATATCTGACCAGTGCTAGGATCAATCATCGAAATTGGAATAGCAGCATGAACATCATCACGCACACTTTGCGAGTAAGTGGGGACTACAGGAGTAGTTGTCGTTCTAACAGAAACCATAGGATTAAACAATCCCAACAGTTTTACCAACACTTCAATGGAATCCTGATGCGTATGAAGTTCCCCTTGTGAAAAAGAGGAAAGTCCCGGAATTTCCGCAACTAAGAGGTCATCATAGAATCGTTTGATATCACCTCGAGTTAATGTTTTGTCAGAAAGCTTTTTTAAAATTTCATCCAGTAACACGACACCATTGGCATATTGAACAGGATTCTCCAATGCCATTTTTGAAGTCGTATCGGGGGTCAAGTGTGGTCTTAAAATACGCATTACCTGCAGTGCAGAATTGATATAACAAGTCGCACCAATATTTTTAATTCCACTCAGGATGGAGCCAGGGGTACAAAGCAAATCACTATCAGAAGACGGTGTACCTTTATAGAAAAAATCAGCACCAAATCCACCCCAACGAAACCCCGACAACACCTTATAAAAACTCATGACTAACCTCTTTACAAAAGACTTGAAGAGTTATCGAGAAAAGCAAAAGAAAATTTTACTAAAGGTTCCAGACACTTATGTGTCCAGAAGTGCCTCACTAAGGGTAGTTCAATAAAAAAAGCACCTTAAGCCCAAAATGATGAAACAAGGCTAGCTTTAAAATGCTTTAAAAAAAATCTAAAAAATAAACAATCTAATGAAAAAAGTTCGCAATTTCCCGCTTGGCACTTTCAACACTATCCGACGCATGAACAATGTTCATGGCTGTTGTAAGTGCAAAGTCTCCACGAATTGTCCCAGGATTAGCCTCTCCAGCATTGGTCACACCCACCATTTTACGGATAATGGATACCGCATTTGGCCCTTCAATAACCAACACTGCAATCGGACCAGATTTCATATAGGCTTTCAATTCCGGATAAAATCCCTTTGAAACATGTTCATGATAATGCCCATCAATTTGAGCATCCGATGGCGAAAATAATTTCAATTCCTTCACCACAAAGCCTCGGTCTTCAAACCGTTGCAAAATTCGTCCAATCAACCCCCGGGATACTCCATCCGGCTTAATAAATACGAGCGACTGTTCTACCATTTAAAAATCTCCTTAATTCGGGCTAGTTGAGCTTGAACCTGGCCACCTGCCGTCCCTCCCACCAAATCCTTGGCCGAAAGTGCCGCATCCACCGTCAATACATCAAAAACATCAGTATTAATGCGAGAATCAATAGACTTCAAGTGATCAATCGACAGTTCTTCCAAGCCTACTTTCGCAGCAATCGCATCCAAAACTACCTTACCGGTAATCTCATGCGCCTCACGAAACGATACTCCTTTTTTGACAAGATAATCCGCCAGTTCAGTCGCAAGACTATACCCAGTTTTAATCTGATCATCAATCACTTGTTGATTAAGCGTAATGGTAGGCAGCATTTTAGCCATACATTCAAGAGAAATCAGCACCGTATCTACAGAATCAAATAACAAAACTTTGTCCTCTTGCAAATCCCGATTATAGGTCAGTGGCAAACCCTTAATAATATGCTGAAGTGCAGTCACAGCTCCCAAAACACGCCCAGATTTACCTCGAGTAAGTTCAGCAATATCGGGATTTTTCTTTTGAGGCATAATCGAACTTCCCGTTGTAAACATCTCCCCAATGTCAATAAAGTCAACAATGGGCGAACTCCATAAAATGAGCTCCTCAGACAATCTGGACAAATGCGTCATAATCACCGAGTTGGCAAACAAAAGTTCTAACATAAAATCACGGTCAGCCACCGCATCCATACTATTTTGGGTAATCCGGCTAAATCCAAGCTCACCCGCAATTAAATAACGATCTAATCCATAGTTATTACCCGCAAGTGCCGCAGACCCTAATGGACACACATCTGCCTCTTCAAAAGCATGTTGAATCCGCCCAATATCTCGCTGAAGCATTTCAAAATACGCCAAAAGGTGATGAGAAAACAGCACTGGTTGCGCCGTTTGCATATGCGTAAAACCAGGGAAAGGCACCCCCATATACGTCACCGCCATCCGATACAAGGCTTCCATCACCGTCAACAGCTGACCTTCGATCGCATCACAAGCATCTTTGCAAAATAAACGAACATCGGTAACCACTTGGTCATTACGGCTTTTACCCGTATGCATTTTTTTACCTAAGTCACCCAACCGTTCCGTTACCAATCGCTCAACACAGGAATGAATATCTTCATCATCACCCAAAAGGGCATCCATATCCGTCTCAAATTCATGATCAAGGGCACTTAAACAAGCCTCAATTTGATCAAATTCAGTAGCAGTTAAAACCCCTTTCATCATCAATGCGCGGGCATGGGCACGATTAACAAGCAAATCATACCCCGCCAATTGGCAATCGGTATCCAATGAATAACTCATCAATTTCGCAGACTCATCCAATCCTTGTCGAAAACGTCCGCCCCATAGCTTAGACATTCGTCACCACCTCAATAAAATTAGACTTAGTGTAAATCAAGCTAATACTGAAGTCACGCCAGAGATTATCATCAACTAAGATCTACCCCTATCAGGCCCACCACTCAAAGGTTTAATATGATACATAAAGAGATAGCCAAAACGCCCAATACGATCCATAATGTTAACCCCATCACTTCCAACTGCTGGAATTGGGGACAAAGTATCCCCATCAAAAGCTGAATACACATACGTTCCCTCCGAATTAAGGCAAACGGATATGACATCATATGAGTCGTCAGATTCGCGATGAATCACTGCCACATTCAAATCTAATTGACAGTGCTTTGCGCTAATCCTCATTAAAAATGAGGGCTCAATAATAATAGAACCATGTTTCTTCGTGTCAAAATAAAAAACAACTTTTCCATTGTCAGGGAGCGCAGAATCTAGAAAAACCAAAGATTTAAGCTGAATTCCCGCTTGAATAAAACCATTCGGTGCAGCAACATAAATATAGTCCACTATATTTCCACCAAAATTCCATAAAAGAAGAGAAAATAAAGAGTCCAGAGGCACACCCGATTCATATTGCACACAAATCGCATGTGTTGCCACACCATCAACATCAAAGCAGGTGCTATCCTGCATCAAAACAGTTTTATTAACTGCAACTCCGCCATTACACGGAAGAATAAGTGGACCAATAAGCTTGCGAAGCTGGTACATCTCCTGCTGGAAAAGACCCTCATTATGGGCAGACCATATAGCCACAAGTTTATAAAACACTAACTAAACCTCCTATACTTAACTTCCAAAAATAAAAATTCCATAATAGCCAGATAAGTTTTCAAAAAGGTGGTATCTAATATCTCCACTCTGAAAGGCTACCTCTGATTTCTTTAATTCCTACATCTTTGCCTCTAGATAGGCTATTATGAAATAATTTTTATTAGAAATTATGTAAATTCATCAAAAATCTACACTATCTGAAAATCAAAATTACTTTCGATATACAAGCCCCCTCACCTTCAAAGGCAATCCATAAATCCGTAAAAATCCAGTGGAATCCTTCTGGTCAAACAACGGGGTATCTGTAAACGAGGCCAAGTCCTCCAAATACAAGGACTTCTCCGCCCATGTTCCCGCCGGAACCGCATTTCCCTTATACAATTTCAACCGCACTTTCCCCGTCGAATTGGCATGAACTGAGTTAAAAAATACATCCAAACTTTCTCTTAATGGGGTAAACCAACGCCCGTCATACACCAAATCCGCATACGTAATCGCCAATCGATCTTTTTCTCTTAAAGTATCCCGATCTAAAACTAATTGCTCAATCTGACGCAATGCCGCATACAAAATTGTGCCGCCAGGGGTTTCATAAACGCCTCGGGATTTAATCCCAATCAAGCGATTTTCGACCATATCCAACTGACCAATGGCATGCTCGGACCCAATGCGATTGAGAGTTTCCACCAATTCCACCGTGCCCAGCCGTTTTCCATTGACTGAAACCGGCATCCCCTTCTCAAATTCAATCTCAACATACTCAGGACGCTCTGAGGCCGCTTCCAAGGTCTTCGATAGTGTATAGACATCTGGATGGGGCTCATTGCCCGGATTTTCTAAATTTCCGCCCTCATGGCTAATGTGCCAAATATTACGATCTTCCGAATAAATTCGCTTTTTAGACTGAGATATAGGGATATTCTTAGATTCGGCGTAATCAATACAAGCCTCACGAGAATTTAAATTCCATTGAGGATCTTTCCAAGGAGCAATAATCTGTAATTCAGGATTTAACGCCATATAAGTCAGCTCAAACCGCACCTGATCATTCCCTTTACCAGTCGCACCATGAGCCACCAAGGTAGCTCCTTCCTGCTTTGCAATTTCAACTTGCCGCTTGGCAATCAAAGGCCGTCCAAAACTAGTCCCAAGTAAATAGTGGCGTTCAAACATCGCCCCAGATTTCAAGGTTGGAAAAATATAATCCGAAATAAACTCGTTTCTTAAATCTTCAATAAAAACTTTAGACGCCCCCGTTTTAATGGCTTTTTCCTCAAGGCCAGTCAACTCGTCAGCCTGTCCCAAATTGGCACACATCGCAATAACTTCACAGTCATAATGTTCCTTAAGCCATGGGATCATAATCGAGGTATCAAGTCCACCAGAGTACGCAAGCACTACTTTCTTTTTAGACATAATTTCTCCTTCAGAAGACAGCGATATGTGAGATCAAATCTACCCTTGCCAGAAAATGTCACAGATCTGCAATTAATCAAAGTTCTCAGACGACCATGCAGGCATCGATTCAGCGAAGTCAGTGTCGTAAAATACTTCGAAAATTGTGCAGATGGGATATTTTTTGGCAGACTCATTTCAAAAGAGTAATTAAGATCGCTTTTTGAGCATGAAGCCGATTTTCAGCTTGATCAAACACAACCGACTGCATACTTTCCATCACTTCATTAGTGACTTCCATTTCTCGCCGAGAAGGTAAGCAATGCATAAAAATAGCATCAGGCGCCGCCAAATTCATCAAGTCCATATCCACGCAATAACCTTCAAAAGCCTCGATACGATCATCAGCTTGATCTTCTTGGCCCATGGACACCCAGACATCTGTATAAACAACATCCGCACCTTGGACGGCCAATCTAGGGTCTTCTACAAATTTAACAGGAGGAAGTGCTTCCGGCATCGGAGCATACTCCTTAGGACAGGACACAGTCATTTCAACACCTAAGAAAGCAGCAGCGGTCATCAGGGACATACACACATTATTAACATCACCTAAATAACATAACTTCACACCTTTTAACCGGCCCTTATGCTCACGAATTGTCATCATATCCGCTAACGCCTGGCAAGGGTGACTCAAATCAGATAATCCATTAATAATCGGCACTGACGAAAACTGAGCAAATGTATCAATATCGTCATGAGACTTGGCCCTAATCATCACCGCATCCACATACCGAGACAAAGTCCGAGACACATCCCATACAGGTTCCCTCGTCCCCATTCCCACTTCTTCATCCCTCAAATAAATCGCAGACCCACCCAAGTGAGCCATCGCCACCTCAAACGAAATCCGAGTGCGATTAGAGGGTTTTTGAAAAATCATCCCCAAGACTTTACCCGCCAACAAAGGATTAGTCTTACCATGCTTTAAATCAGCTTTAAGCCGATCCGCAAAGTCCAAAAGCTCTAATAATTGGTCAGCAGAACAATCCGAAATATTTAAAAAATGGCGCATAAGAGCAAACTATACTATAAACCGCATGACAGCAAAAGCAGTAAATCACCATGAGGGGCTGGTTCGAAATACTCCAGATATGCAACTGATCGCAATGTACAGACTATCTTGGAGGCAGAGCTTCAGCAAAGCCGGTAAAGTTAAGCATGGCGAAACCCAGCCCCCTCAGACACCATTGTCCCAATACCCGTATCCGTAAATACTTCCAGCAATACTGCATGCTCAATCATTCCATTAATAATGTGAACCCGATTCACGCCCTCTTCTAAGGCATCAATTGCACAATGCAATTTAGGGATCATCCCTCCCTTAATATCAGGGTGTTTCACCAGTTCTTTGGCTTCAGTCAAGGAAATATGTCCTAAAAACTTCCCTTCTTTCATAATGCCTTGCACATCCGTTAAAAAAATCAATTTTTCAGCCTTCATCGCTGAGGCAATTCCTTCGGCAATATGATCAGCATTCATATTCAATGTATCCCCCGCCTGATTTCTCGCAACAGACGCAAGCACCGGAATATATCCCCGATCACACAATGTGGTCAGCAACGTGTAATCCACACTTTCAATATCGCCCACAAATCCCAAATCTTGAGAATCCTGACTTTTTACTTTTCGGGCAATCACCAAATCCGCATCTTTACCGGATAAGCCCACCGCCTTACCGCCATGTTGATTAATTAAAGACACCAAATCATTATTAATTTTGCCGGACAACACCATTTCGGCCAATTCCATCGTCTCTCC
>CAZZBY010000022.1:0-10333 GCA_964652635.1 uncultured Candidatus Marinamargulisbacteria bacterium
TATCACTATTTAAATCGATCGGTTGAAGGATTTAGTGACGGGGAGACGTTTGGTCAGTTGATGACAATAGCAGGATTTAGTGATGTTCGGTGGACATCGTATTGTTTTGGGGTGGCATCGGTATATGTCGGCCAAAAATAACGGGATGATTCTTCAGGAAGTGTATTCGCAACTGCGACATCAAGTGGCAATGGCTGTGTTGGGTGATATGAGCCAGTTTCGTGTGGCATCGGTTCATGCCGTGTTCCCAGTGTTTTCGGTGATAGAGTTTATCGGTGGAATGGGGCCTCAGTGGGCGTTTCGTCATCGGGATACGTTGGAATTGATTGTTGGATTTGGTCAGGTTCTGGAGGTGTCGGGGCCGTGTTCTCGGCATGCCCAAGCATTGTCTGAAGTGACAGATATTCTTGATGGGGCTCATCCCTCTGTTCGGTTTTTTGGTGCCCATCAGTTTGGGTATGGAGATGGGAGTGATCGTCATTATTGGTATGCTATCCCCCAAGTGATGATGGTTGAGTCAGTGGGGCAATGTCAGGTTTTTTATTTTTTTAATCCCACAGATCAAGAAGTGGTGCTGACTCAGTTTGATCGATTTTGGAAACAGCAGTTTTCTCAATTGGAGTCCGTTTTTCAGTCTGATTTGGATCGGTTTGATGGAGTCCAATTTGTGCCGGATTACTCGGAATGGCGGAATTTGGTGGTGATTGCACAAGATGTGATTGCGAGTGGTCAGGTCAATAAGTTGGTTTTGGCAAGGCAAGCGGTGATCCAGGGGGAAGTTTCTGGACTTGCGACGTTTCGGCAGTTTTTGGCACGTGGATATCGGGGGTTTTTGTTTTGGATTCAATTTCCATTCGCATTTGCTTGCCGTGAATTTTTTGGGGCATCCCCTGAATTATTATTTTCGAGAGAGCACCGATTCATTGTGTCTGAGGCAATTGCGGGGACATCGTCAGTGGAGGACTCGGGGTTGCTGGCTCGTGCGAAGGACCGATATGAGCATCAGTGGGTATTGGATATGGTTCGATCTCGTCTTGGGGTATTGTGTGATGATGTGTCAGATTTCTGCGAACTGTCGGTCATTCAGGGTAATGGCGTTCAGCACTTGTATTGTCAGATATCGGGAGTTTTGAGGGATGGGGTAGGGGATGGTGATGTTCTGTTAAACTTGCATCCTACCCCAGCTGTATGTGGATTTCCTCAGAAGGCGGCATTGGATTTTTTGCATGCTCATGAGCCATTTCAACGTGGGTTTTATTCTGGGTCGATTGGTTTGTTTGGTCGGGATTTGACTTGTGCGGTAGTGGCAATTCGGTGTGGATGTGTGGCAGAGGGGCGGACATTCTTTTACACCGGTGCAGGGATTGTGGCTGAATCGAATTCTGACCTTGAATGGCAAGAGTTGGATTTAAAATTGAGTTCTTTATTGGCGGTGGTGACTGCAAGGTGATGATTCGCCGATTTTCTATTGCTGATGTTTGGTCCGATACAATCATGGCATCCCTGGTTTCCTGTGGAGTTCGGCACGTTGCTATCGCTCCAGGTTCCCGCTCGACCCCATTAGTCCTCTCCGCCAACAGACATCCTCAATTAGAGCTTATTTCTCACTTTGATGAACGTGGTCTTGGATTTTTTGCCTTAGGGCTTGCTAAATCTACGGGATGTCCTGTGGCGATTGTTGTGACATCGGGGACTGCGGTTGCTAATTTGCTTCCGGCTATCATTGAAGCGTTTCAGACCGGTATTCCCTTGGCGGTCATTACTGCAGATCGCCCGCCAGAGTTATGGGGAACTGGGGCAAATCAATGTATTCGTCAGGTAGGGATTTTTTCGCATTATGTCGTGTCGGAATGGTGTATGCCTGTGCCAAATATGGAGATATCTCTGTCTCAAATTTGGTGCCAGTTAGAGTCGGTATGGTCTCATTTTCATGGGCGTCGCCCCGGGCCAGTTCATCTTAATTGTCCGTTTCGAGAGCCATTATTTGGTACTGAATTGACTGACTTTTTTGATGAGGATTTTTTGGGCTTGTCCTCTACCTTTTCTTTTCAAGTTTTGAGTTGTGATCGTCACTTTATCTCCAAGGATGGTGATGATTTTATCGCTTGGGCATCTTCTGGCCCTGGTGTTATTGTGCTGGGGCAAAATCATTCTGCTGAAGACGCTCGATTGAGTTTGAAACTTGCGACATACTTGGATTGGATGGTACTCCCGGATGCGACGTCGAGTCTCAAGTCTCTGTCTCATCCTTTGATTTTTCATCATTATGATATGGCGTTAGAGCTGAAAGGGCCATCGGTATTGTCTGGAATTACTAGGGTGTTTTTGGTGGGCGGGTTTTGTGTATCTAAATCCTTGATCTCGTGGTTGGCTTCTTCAGAGCTTTCAATTTTTCAGGTGATGATTTCAGATGTGGTGTGGCAGCCTCATATCACGATTTCTAAGCGAGTTGTGGTGTCATTATCGATGATTTTGGACAGAGTGGATTCCTCTGACACGGCTTATAGTGCTCATCCTGATACTGCATCTATTTTAATGCGACTTTCGGGTTTAAACTTAGAACTTTCTCAGGGGATACAGGTTGCTGTGGATCAGATGCCATTGTCTGAGCCTTGGATTGGGGCAGAGTTAATGCGTCAATTGGCTTCAGGGTGGGTGCTGATGATTGGCAATAGTTTGCCAGTTCGGTTACTTGATCAGTGGGCACTTCCCAGTGCTCAACTTGTGACAGTGATGTCCAATCGAGGGGCTAGCGGTATTGACGGCGTGATTGCAACGGGGGTGGGGGTGGCATGGGGAGCTCAATGTCCGGTTGTCATTTGGATTGGGGATATGTCGTTTGCCTATGATGTATCGAGCTTGTCATTGCTGATGCAGTCTCCTATTCCGGTGATTGTGGTAGTGACCAATAATCGAGGGGGGCGTATTTTTGAGCAGTTGCCAGTGGCATCAGCTACCTCTGTATTTGAGCCGTATTTTGTGTTGCCCAATTTACCGTCCATCGAGTATGCTTCCCGCATGGTAGGATTGCCTTATTATGAGGCGGGCTCTGCTGGTCAATTTTTAGGGTTATTTTCTGAGTTAAAAAGGTTTCCGACATCCTGTGTGATTGAGGTTCGATGTGACTCTTCATCACTTCCTCAGTGCAAGGCCTTGTTGAAATCGGTTATTTCGTATTCATAAGGAGTTTCATAATGCCATTACAGACGTTTTTAGGATCTACGGAATCTCATTCGTCGTTGTTTGAACAGGCGATTCGGACGGATATGATACCAGTGTGTTCGGAGTTTAAGTCTCGATCAGTTCAATTTGAACCTTGCGAGTCATTGGGTTTAGACGGAGCGTCGCGACAATTGTTTCCTGCACTGTTTGCCCAATGTGGGGGGACGGTGCTTAAAGCGGTAACGTCTCAGGATGTGGTCCCATCGGGGTATCGGATTGCCGTCTTGTTTTCGGGTGGGCCTGCTGCTGGTGGGCATAATGTGATTGTGGGGCTTAAGCAGTATTTGGGTGAAGCGAATGTGTTGTTTGGTGTTAAATCGGGGCCTAAAGGTTTGATTCAGGGTGATTTAGTGGAGCTGACTCAGGAAATGGTGGATTCTGTCCAGAATCTGGGTGGTTTTGATCTTTTGGGGTCGGATCGCACTAAAATCAAAACTGATGATCAGTTGAAGGCGGTGAAAGCTGTTGTTGAAAAGTTTTGCTTAAACGGTATTGTTGTGATTGGAGGTGATGATTCCAATACCAATGCAGCCGTATTGGCGGAATACTTACTTCCTACGGGATGTTCCGTTATTGGTGTGCCTAAAACTATTGATGGGGATTTACAATTTGGATCGTATTTGCCTATTAGTTTTGGCTTTGATACTGCCACTAAAATTTATTCGGAATTGGTGGGTAATATTTTGCAAGATACGCCTTCTAGCCGTAAGTATTGGCATTTTGTCAAAGTAATGGGTCGAAGTGCGTCCCATGTGGCATTGGAAGTTGCATTACAAACCAAGGCAACTGTGACGTTGATTTCTGAAGAAGTGGCTGTCCATCAATTGTCGTTGTCGGATGTGGTGGATCGGATTGCCTCTGTGGTGATTGCTAGGGCTAAAAAAGGGATGAATTATGGAGTTGTTGTCATTCCCGAAGGCTTGATCGAATTTATTCCTGAGTTTAATCGCCTTATTGCGGCTCTTAATGAGTCTTTGGTGGGGCAATCTGATCAGTCAGAGCTTGTTAAGCGGGATTTGGTTAATCAATCGCTAGAAGCATCGTTAATGGACTTGTTCAACTCCTTGCCTGCATCGGTTCAAACCCAACTGTTATTAGATCGGGATTCCCATGGTAACTTGAAGGTATCTCAAATTGATACTGATGCATTATTGGTGGAATTGACGGAGAGACGAGTGAACGTGTTGGACGCTACTGTCAAATTTTCGGCTAATCGGCACTTTTTTGGGTATGAAGGCCGCTGTGGAGCACCTAGTCGTTTTGATGCGGCGTATACCTATAATTTAGGTTTAACTGCTGCTGCTCTGATTGTATCTGGATATACTGGTTACATTGTGGCAATCTCTCAACTAGATCGGGGAGGGTTGCCTTTGGCGATTCCGCTTCTCACGATGATTTCAGCCGAGCGACGAGAGGGCAAGGATGTTCCGGTGATTCAAAAATCTTTGGTGACATTGGATAGCCCTGCGTTTCGGTATTTTGTTTCTCGTCGGGATTCTTGGGCTCAGTCGGATGTGTTTTGTAGCCCAGGCCCGAGGCAGTTTTGGGGACCGGTGGCTTATCAGGTGCCGATTACGGTCGCTTTAAATCAAGGCTTTGATGAATTGATGTTTCGATTTGGCAGTCGGCAAGTGATTTCGATTGCTAACTATGTGTAGGGGGCGTAAGGTCCTTCATCCGATGTTTCATTTATTTTCCATCTGGGTATCATTCCTAATATCTGATCTAATTTGGCAAGGGGAGTATGTATGTCGCATCGAGGGGAGTTTCAGACTAAGGGGGTTAGAGGGGTTGCTCAGCAGATGATGTCTGCCTTATTTTCAAATCACTCATTTACACGCATGATGTCGATGGTGACGGCGTCAGAAGACCCTCCGTTACGGACGATTACCTTGGCATCATTTGAGTCCAAAGTTTTGGAGGTTGACTCTGAAACTTCTCATCTGATTTATGATTTGCTCGTGAAGCATTCGATTTTAATGTCGAAACGGTCATTTTCGATGGGATCATTTTCTTTGGGGATGCCAGTGTCGTATATTGCGCCTCATATCTTTGTTCATGATCCTGCATTTTCGTTGCCGGATCGGGTGAATCGTGGGGTTGGACAATTGGCGAGCGGGCTTGGCTTATCTCCTGCGGTACTGTGTGCGCATGTGGTTCAAACTTTGAAACGGTGTGTGGGTTTTCGATTTATGTTGGCTGATGTCGTATCCACTTATCTGAAAGATGATAATGTCAGTGTATTCGTGACACGTAAATGGCAGGATTTAAGTCGGATGTATACGCCTCAAATTAAGGCCTATGGTCATCGTATTGGGCACTTTAGAGCGCTGGGGTTTGTGCGAGATAAGCTATTACATGATTTAAGTCATGTGCATGGTGGTGCCGAGCTTAAATTGTTGCTTGATTATTATTCTCGTCCGTTGTCTACTTTTAGCCAATTGCAGTTGTCCCGTGTTGCAGATTTAATTGGACTTCCCGAGTTGCCATCGGTTTCTCAAGTCTTCTTTGTTCTCCGTCGAGATTTGTTTAAACGGGCGAGACTGATTGGGGTAAGACGCCCAGAATTGTCCCGTGGATTAATGCAATATTTGTCGATTGTGACGATATTGAAGAAATAAACTCCTATTTACAAGCACTATTCTAAAGTGATTTGAGACTTCTTTTTGACTTCCCATCCCCATCTAACCCCTTTATACTAGAGGAATGGCAGTGAGTTTTATTAGCCTTTCTGAGCGGATTAAGGATAAAGATCCTCAGGGGTTTTTGTTGTCTTACCTTCAGCTTGTGGTGGCAGGTAAGCAGCTGATATTGCCAACATCGGATTCCTATGAAAATGTTAAATCAGCTTGGGAAAGTATTTTGTATGGGGTTCCGGGGGGATATTCTTCCTCTTTTTTAATTCAGCTTAGCAATATGTGGGTGCAGATTGTGAAGGCTGTTCCATCGTCGTCGCAGCCGGATTTTCCGCGTCGTGTGTTGACGTATCTTCAAACCAATCATTTGTCGGATTTAATCCAGGCGACTCCAGATATCGTGACCACGGTTAAACCTAAGGGGAAAGTGCTTCAAAAGGGGCGTCCTATCATTGATCACTTGGATGATGATCAGGTTGAAAAAAAAATTCAGCAGCCGGTGACCCACCATGCGGTTGTGCCTACTTTGCCATCGTCCGATGGGGAAGCCTATCAGCATATTCATACTGATTCCTTGGATTTTTCTCAGGTTCCTGCCAACGAGCAAAAAATGCATGAGTCGCTTAGATCAGAAGAGGTGGATGCATTTTTAGTCCATTATTTGACGAAGACTTTGTATCAGATTTCGCCACGGGTGCCGATGAGTTCGGTATTGGATATTATTTACTATCAGTGGCGGGATATTTTGATGGGTGAGTTTAATCAATTACCCTCTGAACGGTTTTTAAAATTACTCAGTAAACGCTGGTTTGGATTGATGACTCAAAATGGGCTTCCAAATTCACGTGACAAGATCAAAGCCCTTATCTATATTGTGATGAAAGGGAGTGGGGCATCTTCTCGTGAAGGTACTGGTGGGCCAATGAAAAAGAAATTATCGTTTTGGCAACTGTTTAGAAAAGCGCTGATGAGCTGTTTTGTATTATCTCTAATTGTCCTGACGAGCTGTCGCGAAAAAGTGTCAATATATGAAGTGCCCAAGGAAGTATTGATTACAGATCAGTCCGTGATGGCATCCTTTCAGGCAGTTTCTCAATCGCCGGTCAATAGGCTATTCAAATGGGTTGTCCCTCAAGGATGGGAGGAAATCCCTTCTGAAAGTGGGTTTGACCGTGGAAGGTATCGTGTCCATTATCGTGGTCAGGAGGTTGTTGTGGCGATTACCAGTATGACTGGGAATGCGCCGGATATGATGAGTAACCTTAATCGATGGCGTGGGCAACTTAAGTTATCTCCGGCCACTAATTCTGACTTGGCGGCATCTGTGAAACCGGCCATGTTAGGAGATTTTCAAGTGCAATGGGTATCCGTGAGTAATGGGACTGATGGTTTTGAAATTGCAGTTCTTCGGCATGAGGAAGAGAACTGGTTTTTTAAAATTTCGGGTCCGCTGTCGGTGGTTAAGAACATCGTTCCTCAGCTTAAGACCTTGATTTCTAAAATGAAAATTGCGCTGCCTAAAGACTCTCAATGATGCGGCTTTTTAAACTTGGCCTATCTTTTTTTTCATCTCTTAAACTGACAGTGGTATGTTTGGCGATGATGATGATCTTAGTGTTTTTTACAACACTGGCCCAAGTTGATGTGGGAATATTTGAAGCGAAGCGTCAGTTTTTTTCGGGTATTTTTGTGTGGAAATCTTTGTTTGGACATTCTATTCCGGTATTTCTGAGTGGGATTTCGGTGGGGTGGCTTTTATTTATAAATTTGATTGCGGCCCATCTTTCTCGTTTTAAATTGGCGTGGTCTAAGTTAGGGATTTGGATGATTCATGGGGGCTTGATTGTGTTATTGATTGGTGCGGCTTGTACGTATTATCTGGCTGATGAAACTCAGATGATATTACCTGAGGGGCAGTCTTCCATTTATTCTGAGTCTACTCGTAAGCTAGAAGTCGTTTTAATTCGTGAAGTGAATGGACGACATCAGGTGGTAGCAATCCCTTATGAATTACTTAAGCGTGATTGTCCGATTGAACTTTCTCAAGTAGGCGTGACAGTGATTCCTCGGCAGATTTTTAATAATTCTCAATTGTTAACGATGTCGCCTACGGGCAATTTGGATGGATTTATTGGTATTGCTCGGCATATTCGATCGATCGAAATCCCTTTGTTTAAGCAGGATGATATTCAAAATATTGCGACTGTGTATTTTGAAGTCATTGAGGGAACCGTGCCTAAAGGGGTGTTTTTGCTTTCGAATGGATTATCTGTGTATCAATCTTTACATGTTAATTCTGGAGAGTGGTTTGTGAGATTGCGGTCTCAACGTGAATATCATTCGTATCAAATTACACTGAATGAGTTTAGACATGATGTGTATACCGGTACTCAAATTCCTAAAAACTTTTCGTCTCAAGTGACGGTAACGGACCTCAAAACAGGACAATCGTTTCAATCGCTGATTTATATGAACCACCCATTACGGCATGAAGGTAAAACCTATTATCAGGCGAGTTTTGCTGATAATGATACGACATCCATTTTACAGGTGGTTCGAAATCCATCGTGGATATTTCCCTATGTGGCGTCAATAATGATTGGGTTGGGATTATTATTTCAATTTGGATATCATCTGATTCGTAGTCGAAAATAGGAGAAACTCATTATGTTATTGACTAAATCCTCTTGGATGAAATTTGCTTGGGTTCAGTGGATTGTTGCTGTTTGTGGGGTGGTGGTACTTGGTATTATGGTCGCGCAGCCATTTTCTACGGCTCTGATGGATTTTGATCGGGCGTCTCAGTTACCGGTACTTCATGGTGGACGTGAAAAGCCATTGGGAGCGGTGGCTCGTAATTCGTTGATGGTCATTAGCGGACGTCAGGAATTAACGGTAAAAGGCCATCGTATTGATGCGATGACTTGGTTTTTTGATATGGTGACATTTCCAGATAAAGCCAATGAATATCCGGTATTTCGTGTCTATCATCCCGATATCCATGCCATGTTGGGCCGAAAGCTGGAAGATGGTAAATATTTAACATTTAAGCAGCTGATGCCGTTTTTACCTCAAATCGATAGCGAATTTACTAAAATTAATCAGGTGGATCGTGGGCGTCGAACCCCCTATCAGCGGGCATTGGTGCAGTTGTATTCCCAGTTGCGCTTGTATGGGCAACTTCAAGCTGTTTTTTCGATGGGCAATGGCTCGGCCTCTTTGGAGGATGTGTCTCGATTTGAGTCGTTAAGCCGTTTTGGATATACCTTGGTTGAGCATGGCGATTTGTCCTCAATGTCGGATGATGATGTGCTTCAGGTGGCTCAGTTAATTGCACAATTTAAAATTTTGAAACAGTTGGATTCGGATGGGATTGTGCGTGT
Organism: uncultured Candidatus Marinamargulisbacteria bacterium; assembly: GCA_964652635.1. Classification (GTDB taxonomy): domain Bacteria; phylum Margulisbacteria; class Marinamargulisbacteria; order SXXA01; family SICP01; genus CAMCZW01. Next base: position 9,242 of record CAZZBY010000022.1, read on the forward strand.
GGTGCCCTCGCCACATGGCTGGCAGTCGTTTCAGCAAGGTGTGCTTACGTCTTTGGGGGGGCATCATATTCATCCGGCTGTCCAAGGGTATGCCAATTTGATTGATGATTATCGTCGCGGGGATGGTGCGTTGTTTTCGGCTCATTTGGGGCCCTTGTTTAAGGCTGTGTCGCCGATTGGATTTCGGATTCATCTCGAGTATTTTACCAACCGGTTTCAGTTGTTTTATGTGGCGATGATGGTGTATTTATTAATTGCTTTAGGTGTTTTAGGGGCCTGGGTTAAGTTTGATACTTGGATTCCTTGGCTATATCGGTTGGCTATTGTCACTTGGTTATTTCATACCTTTGGACTGGTGTTGCGGATGATCATTCAAGGTCGGCCCCCGGTGACTAATTTATACTCTTCTAGTGTCTTTGTGGGATGGGCTGCGGTGCTACTTTGTTTAATTCTTCAGAAGTACTTTAAAAATGCTGTTCAGTTACTGGTTGCGGCGATTATGGGCTTTGTGACCCTTATTATTGCGCATCACTTGTCGTTTCAAGGGGATACTCTCGAAATGATGCAAGCCGTTTTAGACTCTAATTTTTGGCTGTCCACCCATGTGGTTACGATTACATTAGGGTATTCTGCGACATTTGTATTGGGGCTTTTGGGGCACATTTATATTTTCAAAAGTGTCTTTACTAAGTCATTTTCTAAGGAGTCTGAACAATCCTTGTATAAGTTAATGATGGGAGTTGCTTCTTTTGCCTTGTTATTGTCGGCGGTGGGAACAATTTTAGGCGGAATTTGGGCGGATCAAAGTTGGGGGCGTTTTTGGGGGTGGGATCCAAAGGAAAATGGAGCATTATTGATTGTCTTATGGTTGGCGGTGCTGTTTCATGCGCGGTTGGCGGGTATAGTCAAGGGACGTGGAATTGCTGTGATGGCTGTTGTGGCGAATATCGTTACTTCGTTTTCCTGGTTTGGTGTGAATATGTTGGGGGTGGGACTTCATTCCTATGGATTTATGGATAGTATGTTTCAGTGGTTAGTTGGATTTATTTTTTTAGAAATTTTGATCATTTGGATTGGAGCAACACCTAAGCG
>CAZZBY010000023.1:0-10265 GCA_964652635.1 uncultured Candidatus Marinamargulisbacteria bacterium
AATACCTCTCTCTAACATAACTTGCTATTTGCTTAAAAAATGAATTCTGGTCGGCATCGGTCGTATATGTAAATCCCGAAAACTCCTGTTCAACAACTTGAAGGTAATCCTCTGAATGATAGGTCTTATCACTTTTTGATATGCTTTTTATGTAAAATTGATCTATCTTGTGGTAGAGAGGCTCTATCTCTTTTGATAAGGCTTTTATTTGCTCATTGCTATCAAAATCCGGATTAAATTTTGCACCTATATTCTGCACTATACTTTTTACTTTTTCTAAAGTTGCCTTAAACTCATCGATGGGGGTTTCAAAGCAAATAATTGCTATTATTTTCCTTGATGTGGGGTACATACGGTGCTCAGTTCACTTTTTTGTTTTTAGGAAGGATGCCAATTCTTTTGCGTAGTAAGTAATGATGAGATCAGCTCCGGCCCGTTTAATGGCGGTTAGAGACTCAATCATGGCCATTTGGCCATCGACGATACCTTGCTTTTCAGCCAATTTGAGCATGCTGTATTCACCGGAAACTTGGTATGCAGCGATGGGATGGTTGAATTGCTGTCTGAGTTTGGCGATGATATCGAGATAATATCCCGCAGGTTTGACCATGAGGATGTCGGCCCCTTCGGTGATGTCTGCGTCAGCTTCGAGGAGGGCTTCGCGGGATTGGGTAATGTTCATCTGGTGGTGCTTTCGATTGCCTTTGAAAGGATCACCTGAGCCAGTGGCATCTCGGAATGGACCGTAGAAACTAGATGCGTATTTTACTGAGTAGGACATAATGCTTGTTTGGGGATAATGGTGATGATTTAATGCCTGACGAATCGCATATACCATGCCGTCCATCATACCTGATGGTGCGATGATGTCCGCCCCTGCATTAGCGTAGGATACGGCAATGCTTTGAAGCCTTAGCAGGGTTGTGGCGTTATCAAGATACCCTTCTTTTTGGATGCCGCAGTGACCGTGCGAGGTGTATTCGCAAAGGCAGGTATCGGCGATAACGACGATATCTGGAGCTGTTGCTTTGATGTGGGCAATGGCCTTTTGGATGATGCCGTTGGGGTTGTCGGCTTGGGAGCCGGTATCGTCTTTTATGCTTGGGATGCCGAATAAGAGTACGGCTTTAATCCCTAATGACACTGCGGTGGTGATTTCCTCGGTGATATCTGCGAGTGCCCATTGATGAACCCCTGGAAGTGATGTTATTTCTTTTTTTTGACTGAGAGATTCGTTAACGAATATGGGCAAAATCATGTCGGTGACATTGAGTGATGTTTCCTGAAATAAATCTCTGAGTGCTTGGGTATGTCGATATCTGTGAAATTGGTGATACGTCACTTTCCTTGCTCCTTTGCGTAATTTAAAAGGACGGCCATCATATCATCGATCGTGGCTTTGGGCGACATGACGATGTCACCTTGAAAGTAATTTTGAAGTGTTGAGAGTGTTGATTTCCCGATACAAAATGCGGTAATTTGTTGATGATTCCAGACCTGGCTTTCAAAAAAATGGGTGACAGTTGAGGAGCTGGTAAAGATCACCCAGTCCCCCTCATTAATCTGCTGATCGGATATAGTTTTAGGGAGTTGGGTGTGATAGAGCTTCCAGACTTCAACGGTGGCACCTCGTGTTTTGAGTTGGTCGGGAAAGGTTTCACGTGCACCTGCAGCGGTGGGGATAAGGATGGTTTCTTGGCTGAGGGTATTGGGAAGTACTTGGAGTAGTCCTTCTTGGCTGAATTCGTCTGGGATGATGTCAGGAATAATGCCATAGTTCTTAAGTAACGCAGCGGTTTTGGGCCCAATAGCGGCTATTTTTCGATGAGCTAAAGCCCGGGTGTCACCTCCATTTTTGAATAAGGCGGTCATCCACTGTTTTACACTATTGGGACTGGTGAAGATAATCATTGAAAAGTGTGCAATTGCAGCACTATTGATTTTCTCTAGGATGTCGTCATTGGGGATAATTTCAATCATGGGAAGTTGGATTACTTCGGCACCGAGTTCGGAGAGCGGGTTAAGCCATTCCTGACCTTGGTCAGCGGTTCTTAACAGGACTATTCGTTTTCCAAACAATGGTAAGTTTTCTGTCCAATTAAATCGTTGGGTCAGTTTGGCAACTTCTCCGATGACGAGTATGGCCGGCGGGGGTAGGTTAAATTGGTCTCTTATCGCCAGAATTGTGTCCAGTGTTCCCAATAGGGTTTTTTGTCTGGCCGTTGTGCCTCGGTAGATGAGTGCGGCAGGTGTGTTGGGTATAAAATGAGGAATTTCGCTGAGTACCCGTTGGACAATCACTACGAGATCGGTGACAGGCATTAAAAATATTAGTGTTTCGGCGTTGGGGATGCGAATGTCTTCAGTGGATTGTCCGTCCTGTACACTGGCGGTCACGACTGCAAACGACCGTGAAAGTTCACGCTGGGTGATGGGGATGCCTGCATAAGCCGGTACTGCGATAGCGGATGTTACCCCTGGGATAATTTCAAATGGGATATTGTGCTGAGTGAGATATTCCATTTCTTCTCCAACCCGCCCAAAGACGCAAGGGTCTCCCCCTTTCAACCGAACAACCCGCTTGCCTTGATTGGCGAGTTTGACCATGAGGTTATTGATGGTGTCCTGGGTTTCGCTATGATGGCCTTTTCGCTTTCCGACATTGATTAATTCAGCATCTGGTCGGCAGTAGTTGAGGAGGTTAGGGTGAGCCAGGTAGTCGTATAACACAACATCTGCTTTTTCTAAGGCAAGCATGGCCTTGAGGGTAATGAGCAAAGGATCTCCTGGTCCTGCGCCTGCTAGTGTGACTTTTCCCATCATTTTGAGCTTAAAAACTGGCGGATGTCGTGGATTAAGCCTTGGAGTTGCTGGTGGGCAGTGCGGACGGGATAGTCGGCAGTCCATTCCTTCCATAGTTGTGGATACTTTTCGATTCCGATTTTGATTTTGATGTGATTCTCAACTAGTTCGGTGTGCATTCCAAGGGGGATGGTGCAATTAAAGTCTAAACTCTTTAATACCTCGTATTCTAGTTTAGAAATCTGATTTTGAATGGGGTCTGAGAGTTGTTGGCAGAGGATGTCACTATTGACATCCAATGCTCGAGTTTCCATGGCGATAACCCCTTGTCCTGGTGCTGGCAAAAAGAATTGGGGGGGTAAGCGATCATGAATATGGTTTTGGAGATTGAGCCGGATTAAGCCTGCTTCGGATAGAATGATGGCGTCAATGGGGCTTGTTTTTAGCTTTTCTAGGCGAGTGTCGATATTGCCTCGTATATCGACAAATTGGATATCCGGTCTCAGGCGTCGGATGAGAGCACGGCGCCTCATGCTGCCAGTCGCGATTATGGCGTGAGGAGGAAGTTCGGCTAATGTCTGTCTATTTTTACTTATGAGTACATCTGCCGTGCTTTCTGACTTTAAAAACCCAGATAATCTTAAGTTGTCAGGAGGTCGGGATGTGAGGTCTTTCATGGAGTGGACGGCGATGTCGATCGTATTTTCTAAAAGTGCAGTCTGGATTTCCTTTGCGAAAACGCCTTTACCTCCAATAAGGGATAAGCTGTCGGTTTGGTTGATATCCCCTGAGGTTGAGATGACGATGATGGTTACTTTGGCTTCTGGATACAGTGCTTGAATTTTTTTCTGAACGATATTTGCTTGGGCCAATGCCAGTTTGGACCCTCGAGATCCAATCCTGATGAGTGTCATGGGTGGATTATGCTGGACAGGCCTGCTGAGATGGGGCTGCAGCAGTCCGGTTTTGATGCCAGGTATTGAGTTTTTCAAATTCGTCTCTCAGGATGAGATTGACCGCTTCAAGCTGGGCTTTTCGGTTTTCAATGGTTTCATCGGCTATTTTTTGGAGGCCATAGATGGTGATGAGTCGGATTGTGCCCAGTTCTTCAATATCTGGATTCACGTTTCGCGGGATACCGATGTCGACCATGATTTGAGGGAGGGTATCGATGTGAGCCGTCTCTTTTTTACTGATTAAGTAGGTGTCGCTACTTGTTGCCCAGATGACGGCATCCATCAGTTTAAGGGACTCATTGAGCCTGGATATTGGGAGAGCGGTGGCTTTATATTTTTCAGCCAGGCGATGCACACCGGATTCGCTTCGATTGGAGATAAAGATATTGGCTTTCTCGAGGGCAGATACTTTTTTTAAGGCGCGCATCCCCATCGTTCCGGTGCCTACGATGAGTAGGTTTTTACCGGTTAATTGGTCATTGAAATGTTTTTTGATGGCTTCTACTGCGATGGAGCTGACGGAATAGGCTCCTTTCGCAATATCAGTTTCAGACCTCACCCGCTTACCGGCGGCGATGGCCGATTGGAAGAGTTTATTAAATGCAGATTTGGTCATTCCAATTTTGCTGCTGATATCATAGGCACTTTTGACCTGGGCTAGAATTTCCCCATCTCCGAATACCATAGATTCGACGCCAGAGGCTACTCGAAACAAATGCCAGATAATATCTTTTGGGCTGTTTTTCTCACTGGATGCCATATTGATCACATCATCCGAGATTAGTTTTTGGGTGGTTAAGTAGTCTGCGAGCCAACGTTTGGCTTCGGTTAAGTCTGGGGCACGATAGTAGAGTTCAACCCGATTACAAGTCGATAAGACTACCATTTCAGAGATTGTTGAGTTCTCTTGTACTTTTTTTAAAAAATCAGGTACTTGTTCTTTTTTAAAGTACAGTTGTTCGAGTTGGTTTAAGGCTGCGCTCTTATAGTCGATGTTGAACAAACCGATATTCATAGCCTGTCTAGTGTAGCGATTTTATGTGATCGTGACAATCAATCGGGGTTATTTTTTTGTGTTGATGGTTTTTTGCACTTCGTTTAATGCTGTTTGTAATTGGATATCCCAGTCATAGGTATATTCCCAGTTTGGCTTTTTGGTGGCTTCGATACTTTCGGTGGGGATTTGAGCTTCGATGTTGACACTAATCCCTTTTGCGCTGATATCAGTTCCATTAGGAGTTAAGTACTTTGAAATTGTTAACAATACTGCGGATTTATCTGGCAAATTAATTACACGTTGTACCGATGCCTTTCCAAAGGAATGCATACCCACGATTTTTCCTCGATGATTGTCTTTGACTGCGCCTGCTAAAATTTCAGAAGCAGAAGCTGATCCTTCGTTAATTAAGATGACCATGGGCTGAGTAAACACTGCCCGACCGTTGACCGACTCGGTCTCTCGTTTTCCGTCTCGGTTAACGGTATGGACGACATCACCTTTTGAAATAAACAACCCTGTGATTTGGATTGCATTTCTCAGTAATCCCCCCCCATTATTACGAAGGTCTAAAACTAACCCTTGAACTTGTTTTTGTGAAAGTTGATCGAGGGCATCTCGTACTTCATCGGTTGCTTTTTGACTTTCGAACGTATTCAATCGGATATATCCTAGATTTCCTCTGAAAACTTCAACTTTGTCGACTGCTTTGATTTCAATTTTATCTCTTTTAATGGGGACATCAATGGGAGCTTTATTGCCTTTTCTAAAGAGTGTCAGGACGACTTGGCTTCCTTGAGGGCCTCGAATTAGGGTGACCGCTTCTTCTAGGCTTAGCCCATCGGTGGATTTCCCGTCGATTTTGAGGATGGCATCCATGGCTTTTAGACCTGCTTTGTCTGCTGGAGTTCCTGCAATCGGGGCAATGACAGTCAGGTGATCTTGCTTCATCCCAATATGAATACCAATTCCAAAAAACTCGCCTTTCATTCGAACTTTCATTTCATCAAAATTTTTGGGCTCAACAAACCGGGTATAGGGGTCTCCGAGGGACCCTAATAGGCCTTTAATTGCTCCGTATTCCATCTTGGTATCTTCGACGTTTTTATTGACGAATTCGGTTTGGACATACCGTTTGACGGTACCTAATAACGCAAACTCTTCGTTATCAGTAAATCCCGCAACGACTTGGGACACTCCCAAAATTGCAAAGGCCACAATGATAATTTTGATGACAATTTTAATACTTTTTTGAACCATGGCGTGTATTTTACGATATTTACTTTGCTCCCAACAGTCCTATTTTTATCGTTGCATGTCATTAAGAGGAGTGTTTAGAGAAATTCCATTGGATTCACAGGAACTCCATCCACACGTACTTCAAAGTGAAGGTGAGGTCCTGTGCTAAATCCGGTAGATCCTACTAGGCCAATGACGGTTCCCTTAGTAACAAAGTCGCCTTCTTTGACGAGTAGGCGTGATTGGTGGGCGTATACGGTTGAAATTCGGCGTCCATCAGATTTTCGGCGTCCGTGGTCAATGACGGTCACAATGCCAAATCCGTTGTATCTGGATTTTTGACCTGCAACGATAATCATTCCTGAGTCGGCTGCTTTGATGGGGCTTCCTTTTTTGGCGGCGAAATCAATTCCTCGATGGAGGATTCGGCGTTTAAAAATAGGGTGTATACGATACCCAAATGGAGAGGACACCCAGGCCTCTGCAGGCTTGATCATACGATTGGTTCCAAAATATCCATCGGAGATATTGCCCCGTGCGACGATGAATGAGGTTAATTGATTGGACTCGGCTTCCAACTCTTCGTTTTCTCTCTCCATTTTTTCAATTTGTTGCTCAAGTTGTGAAATATATTGGTTTTTTTGATCTTTCTTTTTTTCTAGTGTTTTCTCCTGTGAAATTACCGAGTTGTTAAGGGCGGTTAATTTTTTCTTCTGGGAGGAGAGTTGTTGTTTTTTTTCGTTGAGCTTTTTGTATTCTTCCCTAATCTCCTCGACTAGGGTGACGTCTTGTTTCAGGATCCGCTCAAAATAGTATTGGGAATCTAGAACGGAAATAATATCTTTTGGTGATAGTAAAAATTCTAAAAATCCCATGTGTTCATTTTTATAGATTTGCCTTAATCGCTTTTGAAACTGGTTTCGTTTGGTGGCAAATTCTTGCTCGGCCTCGACTAGAGATTCGCTGGTTTGGTGTTCACGGCTGGAAACAACGCTGATGGCCTTTTGATGTTTTTCAATCGTGCTTTCTAGGACTTTTAACTCTCGATTAATGCTTCCTAAGCTTTTTTGAACTTGGTGTTTTTCCTCTTGTTTTTCTTTGATTTTGTTACTATTTTTTTGAAGACGTTCTGAAATATGACTCAGCTCAGCCTTTAAATCTTCTAATGCGCTCCCTTCAGCAGCGAGCGAAGTTTGGCCGATCATGATGAGCCCCCATACGAGTACTATCCAGCGATATTTAGTGTGATTCCATTGCATCTTTAATGACGTCCATAATTTGTTGCGCGCGAACCTTGCCCATATTTCCAATTTTGCTTAGTGTGTCAACAGAGCTTCGCTGAATTTGATCTAGGCTCTTAAATTTCTCATATAGTTGATTGAGTCGTCTATGGCCAATTCCGGGTACTTTTAGCAGTATACTATTCTCTATGCTTTTTTGTCTTTTCGACCTTTGAAAAGTGACTGCAACCCGATGGGCTTCATCTCTGATTTGCTGTAATAGGCGTCGCTCGTCTGATGGGCCTAGTTGGGTGGGGGTCGATTTTCCGATTTGGTAGACCTCTTCCTTTTTTTTGGCGAGAGCGATGATATCGATGTGAGTTTCAAGCCCCAATTGGGTAATGGCCTGAGTGGCAAAGTTAAGTTGCCCCACTCCTCCATCAATCACGACTAAGTTGGGGAGACATCCTTCTTCCTGGCATCGTTTTAACCGCCGATAAACGACTTCGCTCATCGATAAAGGGTCATTACTCTTACCTTCTACCTGCCTGATATTAAATCTCATGTAGGCTGACTTATCCGGCTTTCCGTTCTTAAAATCTACGCAGCTTGCGACGATGTCCGTTCCTTGGAGATGGGAGATATCAAAACAAAGGATATGGCGCGGGTATTGGATGAGACTGAGATTGGCCTGTAATTTAAGAAGAGGGTCCTGCTGTGCAATACTACTTTCACTGGATTTTAGTCTTAGCATTGCGACTTTTGCTGTTTTCTCGGCGGCATCCATCATGGCCTTTTTGGGTCCAATTTTTGGGCAAGTTACTTTGATGGGAGTAGGGAGTTGAATGGTGCCCAAAATCGATGTCATCTCGGTGTGAATTGCATTATTACAGCTAATATCGATGGCTATCCATTGCTCTTCGATTGCATTGATGATCATTTTTGAAATTAAACCGTTTTTGTCCATTTCCGATTTTTTTTCAAAAAACCCTTTTTGGCTGATGATGGCCCCGTTCTGTATGGTTTGAATAAACCCATAACATAGCTCGTCGGATTCGCTATACAGCCATAGCTGGGTGTTACTTTCTTCAAACTCTTTTATCCGTCGATTTTTTTGAATGATTTCAATTTTTTCAATTTGATTTCGAAGGCTGGCAGCCCGTTCGAATTCGAGGCGATTTGATGCGTCCAACATTTGTTTTTTAAGCCTTGCGATAACCCCCTTATCTTGCCCCTTGAAGAGTAAGATAATATCGTTAATGAGGGCGTCATACTGAGACTTAGTGTCTTTATGGATGCATGGCCCTACGCATTTTCCAATGTCAAGGTTAATGCATTTACGTTGCTTCTGATTCAGTGTAATCGGTTTGCTGCAGTCTCGTATTGGGAATAGGTCTGTAAGTGCTCGCTGTAGCAGTTTACTTGAACCCACTAGTGCATAAGGGCCAAAGTAGATGGCCCCATCTTTTTTCTTGTCTCGGGTCATGATCACTCTCGGGAATTCTTCCTGAATCGTAATCTTAATATAGGGATAGCTTTTGTCGTCTTTGAGGGCAATGTTGTAACGAGGCCTTAGGCGTTTGATGAGCCTGTTTTCTAAAGCCAAAGCGTCTTGTTCGGTGGGGGTGACGATGACTTTAATGTCAACTATTTGGGCCACTAAAACTTGAGTCTTAATCTCTTTTTTGTCGGTTGACATAAAGTAAGACTGTACTCGTTTTTTAATATTTTTGGCTTTTCCGACATAGATGACTTCCAGATTGGCATTCATCATCTGATATACGCCGGGAAGGGTCGGTAAGGTTTTTAAAATAGAAAGTGGCACCCTAGTTGGAATGCCTGGGTCTTCCGTCATAGATGACGCTTGTTTATTCTTGGTCAGCGGCTTCTGTTTTGGATGTTTCTTCGTCTTCGTACACTTCTTCATTTTGAGCAAGTTCGCCCACTACTGCAACTTTAAACGCAAATGGATGCTCAGGGTGTAGCTCAACTTTCACGCTGAGTTCGCCGACTTCTTTAATTGGAGAAAACAAGAAATACTTGCTTTCGAGAGTCACTTTAAATTGCTCCTGAATAGCACTTTCAACTCGCTCTCTGGTGACAGATCCGTATAGTTTCCCACTTTCTTGTGCCTTTTCAACAAAAGTAATGACTTTGCCATCTAATAACTTTTGAATTTTGGCTGCGTCTGCTTTGATTTCCTTCAGACGTTTTTCTTCTCTTTTCTTAATGGCTTCAAATCGGTTGAGGTTTGCTTTATTGATTGGCAATGCCAATCCTTTTGGAGCAAGGCGATTTCGATAATGACCTAATTTGACCTTTTTTTGGTCCCCTGCTCTTCCTAAGCCAGGCTCTGTTTCAGTTAAAATGATTTCGATTGTTTTAGACATTCCTTTTCTCCTTAGTCCGTCGTATGAGGGATGATTGCCATATATCTCGCACGGCGCACTGCTTCGGCTAAAATACGCTGGTGCTTTGCGCAAAATCCAGTATTTCGTCGAGGGGCAATTTTGCCTCGATCAGAAATATATCGTTGAAATTTTTCCACATCCTTGTAATCTAAAAGATTAATTTTATCTGCACAAAAATGACATACTCGTCGTCTTTTTACTCTTCTCTTGATTAGCGTTTTTTGTTCTGACATGGTGACTCCTTATTGATTAGTGTTGGTTAAATTGGTGCAATTTCTTCGGCATGCCCAAGTTGTTCATGGATCATTTCTATCCCAGTTCCTCGATCGAGCATCTGCATATTGTCTGCTACGACTTCTGCGGAAGTTCTGGATTCGCCTTCTTTATCGTAAGTTTCAATTTGCAGGCGGCCTTCGATTGCGATGAGCTTTCCCTTTTTGAGGTATTCTCCGCAAATTTCAGCTAATCGTCTCCAGGCGACAACTCTAATGTAGTCGGTAACTCCATCTTGGCCGTTTTTGCCTCGGATACGATCTACCGCAATCGTGAATCGGGATACGGCAACACCAGATAAAGTAACTCGAGTTTCAGGATCTTTTGTGAGGCGTAGCAGTGTTCATGGTCAGTATTTCGCCCGTGA
>CAZZBY010000024.1:0-10189 GCA_964652635.1 uncultured Candidatus Marinamargulisbacteria bacterium
TCCAAATCGACATTCATACAAAAATCGAAGCCAACAATACCCATAATATTGATAGTCTCTCAACCCCCCTGAAAACATGTCTGGAAGAGGATATTGGGGAATGTCGCTCAAGGACGAGAGACGTTCAAAAACAGCCTGCTCGGCGGGGGGAAGATCCACCGAAACACCATGATGACGCAACATCAGCCAATCCAAGATTTCCAGACGAGAAAAGCGAACCACTCCGGCCCCTTTTTTAACCCGAGAATGGGCATCTTTTACACTTAAGACATGCTGAATTAAAGCCAAAGAGTGAGGATCTAAGACATGAACTTGCCCATCAAGATGCAAAATTCCATCACCAGACAACACTCCCATCCAATCAAAACCGGTATACGTCCGTTGCCCAATTTGAAATGTGGAAACCACTTCATATTCATCAGGACTCACCGACAAAATCTGCACGGAAGCTTCAAGCTGATCCATTTCAACCGAAGAATCCAATAACCGAATCGACGTTCCAAATTCAGCCAACTTCTCCTTAAGTTCAGTCAGCACTTGAGACAAATGAGAGGCAGCTACATACACGCCATCATTCAATTCAGAGGTCAAAAAGCGATCTCCAATCACATCCTTAAGAAGGGCATAAATCCGACGCTCCACTTCGAAGGAAGATGAAATCCAAGCCCATTTTCCAAAATATTGTCCAAGACAATACCAAGGCAAATCGGTCGTTGTGGCAAGAAATCGCCATGATGGAGAAGTCACGTGCACATCTGATCCTCCATATGAGAGTCGAAGCATATATCCGTCAAAATCCTGAACTACTTCAACCGATGGCACCAACGGAATCACATCTAATGCAGAATAGCCCTCATCAGTGGCACATAGCAGCATATCTAAAAAATCCGAATGGACACACCACTCACAAGCCGTTAAAAACGAATCCCGGGGGCACTTAAGCCCACCATTTTTAACAAATAAAGGCAACTTCTGAGACATCAATTCCAAAAAGTTCCACCCATGACGGTCCGTCACACGTCCCAATCGTAAATGTTCTCGATCGACAACAAACAATTCACCAAATAGAGAAGCGGATGCCATCACCTCATTACCTCGCATGAAGGACGGCGTTAACGAAACTTCACCTCCGATATCGTCAAGCATGACATGAGGTCGACATCTCAAATTCGTATCCCAGGTATACACGGGTTGCCCAAAAACATGAGGAGGCTTAAAAATAATAGAAAAATCTTCCATCTCTTCAAAAACTGAGGCTAATCGCTCATCAATCGAAAATCGAGAATACAGATGCCGTGACAACGATCGCAATCCCGATGGCATACTTGAAGAATCTGAAGAAAGACGGCGCCCATTGATAAAACACGTAAACCGAATGGTATGAAACGCCCCTTCCTCTAACAACACCAGCAATTGAGATGACGTATCAGACATTAAAAATCCTTTATAGGAAACCCCACACTGAGTATGGGATGGTCGAATTTGAGTAAAACGTCTAGTATACTCTGGCCATGGGAAAAACACCACTTTACATCGACGCCGCAAAAGGAAACCCCACATCACGCCCTCCAATATGGATGATGCGCCAAGCCGGAAGGTACCTACCCGAATACCGTCAAATTCGAACCAAGTACTCCTTTAAAAAAATGATGTCAACACCCGATCTCGCCAGCGAAATCACACTTCATCCAATTCGGCGATTTCAAATGGATGCCGCCATTTTATTTTCAGATATTTTAGTCATCCCCGAGTCTTTAGGATGTAAATTTGATTTTATTGAAAACAAAGGCCCAGTATTTGAAACCCCAATCCGAACCCTTGAGACCTTAAACCAGCTCAATTCAGATCATTCAGCAGAAAACATTGGATACGTCTATCAGACCATTCGCCAACTGAAACCTCAATTAGATATGCTAAACACCCCGCTCATCGGCTTTGCCGGTGCCCCATTTACCGTCGCAAGTTATATGATTGAAGGAGGATCATCCAGTAGTCTCAAACAAACCAAGCTCCTCATGGCTCAAAACCCGGGGCTACTCCATCAATTACTTGAAAAAATCACAACGACCACGATCAATTACCTCAACGCTCAAATCGAAAACGGAGTCGACGCTCTTCAACTCTTCGACACATGGGCTGGATTACTGTCCTGGGATGATTTCAAAACACTATGTTTTCCATATATTAAAACCATTATTAAGTCCCTAAAAAATTCAAATCAAATTCCAATCACCCTATTTTGTAAAAATACAGCCTCCTATATAGATTTAATTGCCCAAACCGGCTGCACCGTGATCAGCGTCGATTGGACAGTAAATCTGACTCAACTTCTCAAAACTAACCGACACTTTTCTGTTCAAGGAAATTTAGACCCTCACTGGCTCTATGCCCCCAAAGCCATGATTCGAGATAAAGTTCAATTTATGCTAAGCGAAACACAACCATACCAAGGATACATTTTCAACCTTGGTCATGGACTAATGCCTGATATCGATCCCGACGCAGTAAAGTGTGTCGTCGATACAATCAAGCAAAGTATTTAGGATGGCGAGGAGGGTACGATGTGTCTGGGTTAGCACATCATTAAAATTGCCCTTAGACACTAGATTTGCTACACTAACCTGCCAAACCTGCTTTGCGAATTTTAAGGAGTATCCAAATGGCGACACTATCACTCAACGATCAAGAAATAAATATCCCAGACGGAGAAAAAATTGTCACCTATATTGAAGAAGCGGGCGTCCCCATCGGATGCAGCAATGGCGTCTGTGGAACCTGCGAAATTGAAGTCCTCGAAGGAATGGGCAACCTCTCCGCACGAAATCAGGAAGAAGAAGACCTAGGGATGGAAGGTAACCGACGACTAGGCTGCCAATGCGTCCTTAATTCCGGTTACGTCAAAATTACGTACTAATCCACTACGTTACTTCACCGTATTCAAGATCGCGCTCACCCACCGCTATTCGTCGACACGATCTTAAGAAAAGTCTTAATTTGCCTTGTGAAACTCCGCCATAAATTCAATCAAGGCATCCACACTAGCTTCAGGACAAGCGTTATAAATCGATGCCCGCAATCCACCAACAGATCGGTGGCCTTTTATACCAACAAATCCAGCAGCTTCAGCCTGCTTAACAAATAACTTTTCCAACGCTTCATTCCCCTCTTGAATGCGATACACCACATTCATAATCGAGCGAGAATCTTTTTGAACAGGACATCGATAAAATCCATTACTTTGGTCAATCGCCTCATATAATTTAGCCGCTTTACGCTCATTAATTGTAGCGATGCCCGTTAACCCACCTTGATCCTCAATCCATTTTAAGACCAAGCCAATGATATAAACCCCAAATGTTGGAATTGTATTGTAAAGCGAGCCTTCCTTGATGTGAGTACGATATTGAAGCATCGTCGCTAAAGTGTCAGGGGCACGCTCAGCCAAATCCCTGCGAATAATGACAATCGTCACACCCGATGGCCCTACATTTTTTTGAGCCCCCGCATAAATCAAACCAAACTGATTCACATTAATCGGGCGACATAAAATATCAGACGACATGTCCCCAACTAAGGGAACCAATCCAGTATCGGGGATATTTCGATACTGCGTTCCAAAAATTGTATTATTAGTAGTGATGGCCACAAACGCTGCATGAGGATCAAATTGATCAAAAGTAACTTTCGGAATGTAAGTAAAATGATCGGCTTCGCTTGACGCCACAAGACGAACCCTGCCTACTTTTTTAATTTCCTTGACTGCTTTTTGAGTCCAAGCTCCAGTCATAATCACATCTGCCGACTGGTCCGCCGTCATCAAATTCATCGGAACCATAGAAAACTGCAAACTTGCGCCACCTTGTAAAAACAAAACCGCATAGTCTTCCGAAATCCCTAATAATTTCCTCAAGCGCACTTCTGCATCATCAATGATGGCTTGAAACACAGGAGTTCTGTGACTCATTTCCATCACAGACATTCCTGTCCCCTGATAATCCAACAATTCCCGTTGAACTTGCTCTAAAACGGGCAATGGCAACACAGCAGGACCAGCATTAAAATTATGAACACGAACCATACTAACCTCCAAAAAAACTAATCGACTTCGACTAACCGAATTGAATTAATCCCACCAGAAACCCCAATCGGGATCCCAGCAGTCACAACGACGACATCCCCAACCTTAAGATACCCCCGTCGCTTACACTCTTCAATTGCAATACCAATCATGGCACGCCACTCATAAATCTCTTCAAATTGAGTCGGCATTAACAAGGGTACAACTCCTCGATAAAGCACCATTCGTTTACATACAAAAGATCGATCTGTTGGAGAAATAATCGGAAGCGTTGGATTAAGCTTTGAAGCCACCAACGGCGTATTTCCAGAACTGGTAAATGCCAAAATCGCTGTCGCTTGATTTTCCTCCGCAATTTGATCAGCCGCCTGACAAAATGACAAAGCCCGACTCTTAACCGTAATCCCAAGGGCAGGATGATCCTGATGTTTCATCTTATACATATGATCATCGGACACATCGCAAATTTGTCTCATTGTTTTAACCGCTGCAACCGGATTAATCCCCATGGCCGTCTCGCCAGATAACATGACAGCATCACATCGGTCATACACCGCATTGGCCACATCAGAAACTTCAGCTCGTGTTGCAACAACAGATTGAATCATCGACTCCAACATCTGAGTCGCTACAATCACAGGTTTTAAGCGTCGATTACACATCCTGACAATCCGCTTTTGAATTCGAGGTACATGCTCAACACCAACTTCAACACCCAAGTCCCCTCTCGCCACCATAACAGCATCCGAAACATCGACAATGTCCTGAAGATAATCTAAGGCCACTGGACGCTCAATTTTAGCAATAATATGGATATTTTCTCCCCCAAACTGAGCCATATAGGCGCGAAGTTCTTTGACATCCTTAGGGGTCGATACAAAAGACAATGCAACATAATCCACATCTGCTTTGATGGCCGATTGAAGATCACTTTTATCTTTATCCGACAAGGCAGAGAGATGGGTAAGCGTATCCGGCAAATTAACGCCTTTACGACGAGATAATACCCCCCCCTGCATCACCTTACAGGCAATCACATCCTTAGTCTTAGACACTACTTTAAGACGCACTTTACCATCATCAATAAAAATAGCGTCTCCGATGCCAACATCCTTGGCTAAACCAGGATAATTAACCGACACACAAGTATCATCCCCTTCAATAATTTGAGTGGTAATCTTAAGCATTGCCCCAGTTTTAACAGAAATCGTCGGCTCCTTAAGATCTCCAATACGGATCTTAGGGCCTTGCAAATCTAAAAAAATGCCAACTTCACGACCCAAAGACAAAGCTTCGGAGCGTACCATGTCGACAAGTGGCCCAACCTCATCCGACTGTCGCAGATGGGAGGCATTAATCCTAAAAATATCAACACCAGCTTGAATTAATTGCTTAACCTTAGAAGCAGTATTAGAGGCAGGCCCTAACGTTGCAATAATTTTAGTCCGTTTTGAAAGTAATGATGAATGTTTTGACATAAGAAAAGGAATAGTAACATACGATTTTAAAAACGTCATGACACCAAGAGAGGCACCATGTATAATGGCAGCAAAACCGTCAAAATAACCGTTAAATCGCCCATTTTTAAGAAACAAAATCGAACTAGAGGGGGGGGAGAGGATGAGCATGGCAGATATATTATTTTATGATGTAAAAACAAGAAAAAAGATTAAAAAGCGTCAAACAGAAATCAAGAAGACAAAGTACGAACGCCCCCTCAATAAAGGCACAGTACAAATTCGCTATGCGATTCGAGCTCTCCATGAAGATCGCTGGCTAACCAAGTTTTGCACCAAAACAGATTGGGATAACCTAAAAGTCGAAGAAATCGCCTAAGACTGATACGCCTTCGACATCAAAACAGCATCCATGATGACAACCGCAACCATGGCCTCAAGCACAGGTACTGCACGAGGACACAAACACGGATCATGACGCCCATGCACTTCGATAGTTGCGACATTACCTTGAGTATCTATCGTTTCCTGCTCAATAGTAATCGAGGATGGGGCTTTAATCACTGCACGAATCACAATATCCTCGCCCGTCGATAATCCCCCTAAAATCCCACCACAGTAGTTGGACCGAGTACGAACCCGATCCCCATCCATATAAAATGCATCATTACTTTGCGACCCTTTCAGGAGAGAATGACCAAATCCAAGGCCAATTTCAACCCCCTTAATTGCCCCGATCGACATGACGCCATACGCAAGCATCGCATCCAACTTATCATATAAAGGTTCGCCTACCCCAACAGGACACCCAGTCACAACCGTTTCAAGAACACCCCCAATCGAATCCCCAGTTCCACGAATTTGCTTGATAAGAGCCTCCATCTCCACTGCTTTTTTGGCGTCGGGACACCGCACCAAATTACGCTCAATTTCATTAAAATCGATCGTCTCAGCCTGAATACTCCCAACAGATTTGGTATATGCCACCACTGAAACCCCTAATTGAGCCAAATATTTTTTAGCGATAACACCTGCCGCCACTCGACAAGCTGTTTCACGCCCAGAACTGCGTCCTCCACCCCTGTAATCTCGAATGCCGTACTTGGTCAAATACGTAAAATCGGCATGGCCAGGACGAAACAAGTCCTTAATTTTAGAATAATCCGTCGAGCGCTGTCCTTCGTTACGAATCAGCAACGACACAGGAGCCCCAGTCGTTTTACCTTCAAAAACACCCGATAAAATTTCAACAGTATCCGATTCTTTTCGAGGAGTAGTCACTGCACTTTGTCCAGGGCGCCTACGATCTAAATCCATTTGAATGTCGGCTTCGGTAATTTCAATGCCAGACGGCACGCCATCGACAATCACCCCAATTGCTGGACCATGGCTTTCGCCAAATGTCGTAATCGTAAACAAATGTCCAAATGTATTTCTAGCCATAATCGCTAGTATAAGGGGCAAGCATAAAATCGCCAAGAAGCATCACAACTTTACTCATAGAGAAGAGTTTTGTAGAATCCATAAACTCAATATCAAATGAAGTAGCTCCAATAAAATTTTTGGGCACCTCCTCCAAAAACCGTAGAAAAAGCCACCCACATTGAAACAAAAAATAATAGCAAAGTAGTCAACTCCCAGTGCATTATCTCAAAATCTTGTCCATCCTCCCCAAAACTCATCGTCGAAGACTATCATCACACATTAGACATGAATTAGCAGAAATACTAGAAATTGCGTATCAAGAGGCAAAAGTAGAAGACTCGATAAGCCAAAAACTAGCTGCAAAAACAGACACCGCTGTCATCACCGTCAATCATCCACTATGGAAGACAAAATCACTTCTGACCCAAATTTTTAAAATCCAAATTCCAGAACTCATTAGTAGCTTTAAATTGATATTTGAAACTCTGTTATTTACGAAGGAACCAAAACTCGCACATTTGAGTACAGAAGAAGAGGAGTCATGGCAAATCATAAAAGAAGTTCTTGACCCACTGGAAGATTTAAATATCGATATTGCCATCGCAATGACCACCCCGCCCGATCCCGAATTAAAGCAAATCTATGATAAAAATATAGCAGCTTACACTGATCTTAAGCGGGAATTAATTGCCGAAGATTTTACAAAAGCCGCAACATTCAATATCAGGTCAGTCAATATCTTTCAGTGGTGTTCAGCAGTCATCCCATTTATCGTGCATCGCCCCTTAAACATTATATGGGATCATCCCCAAAAAGAAGAGAAACTGAAACGATTAAGGATCGTATCAACCAAACTCGCCGTCTACGATACCAATATTGACGACATCGCCGATAATCTCCAAGATCCGAAACTTACAGAATGGTTTTGCCAAATTCATACTGCAAACGAAGAAGAGTTTACACAAATAAGAGGCGAAATTAGTCACTATAAAAAAGGGATTTATCTAAGATTTTTTGACCATACTGCCGCACTATGGAAAGAAATTCAAACAGATCTCAAAGCCCTATTTGAAGTCGATGACTTTGAAAAAGTAAGCGACTTTAACGCCCAATTTAAAACTCATATGAGCAATTTGATGAGCGTCATGAGATCATCCGTAGAAATGAATCAACGAAAATTGCTTCCTCCATTTTTAGACATGGAAGAGAAATTATCTTCCAACATGATGGTTCAACTTTTATTTGATTTTCAAATTCAACTCCTCCAACAATCCAAAGCCATCCCGAATACCCCAGAATTTAATACTGAATTTCAAAGATTCACTAAAACCATTGAAAAAATGTTTCACCACTCCAATTGTTTTGCGACCTTTAAACGAGAAATGATGGAGATGGACTCGACAAACCCTCTATTTAAACTGGCAGACACCAAATTTGAAGCCTTATTTCAGGAGTGGAAAGCACGAAATCCACAAGGAACATTTGATCACTACCTCCAAGCTCATTTCAAAATTGCAGAACCCTTTGCAGAAGCCCCCCCAACCACGGACCTTGAAATCGAATCATTTATGGATTTAATCATCCCATCCAACCGTGAAGAACAGTTTAGAATGATGAAAGAAGTCGAAGATTGGTATTTGAAAAATGAACTCATTACAGAATCCCTCCTCCTCACATCAAGCGACTATCTAGACGCACAAAAGAAACTACTAGAAGTATGCAAAAAAACAGAATTTAAAGCGAAATCCACCAAAGAGATTGAAGAAAAACTCAGACAAATTCAACACTTTTTAACAAAAAATAAAGTAAGAATCGAACTCGTCAATATCATGATGAACGAAGAAAATATCCTCAAAGAATACTTTATCCATTGGCAGAAACTAAATGAAGAACTCAATGTCAGTATTGAAGCCATTAAAAAGACGCTAAAAACCGACGACCCAAGTACTCCACAATTGGAAAAAGCGTTGGAACGCTATAAAATCAACGTAGCTTTATTTTTAATCAACTACTTGATCTACTCTCGCATCAAAGGTGCAGTGTAGGAGCTGACTCAAAAGGAGGCCATTTGCTTAAAAACTTCCTCTCCAAAACATCGTCGCAACACGAGTACCGAAAACTCTTTTTAGCCCAAGGAATTGCGAACTTTTTAATTATTATGGGATTGCCCTATATTGGGTTATTCATCCTGTTTGACTTGCCTATTTCAGCAAAAGTCATGGGATTACTATATGTATTTTGCTACACCACGCTATGGTTAATCCACCATCATTATGCCAAGTTAGGCAAATTTACGCTAATCTGTGGGGTATGCGTTATGCTTCTGGCCTACTCAATATTACTTGGCCCCAACACCGGTGCTCCTCTCATCTTTTTTCCGATTATTTCTCTAGGACTCATCTTATTTGAATCAAATGAAATAGCCTGCATCATCAGTGGATGTATGATTCCAGTAGCATGTCGGTATTTATTAGATTGGATGTCCAATTCCTCTAAGATCACTTATTTTTTTTCATCCCACTTCTTCGAACCAATTTCAACGAAAGCCCAGCTCGTCATTTACGAATTTGCCGTATTCACCTCATTTTCATTTACATTTTTCTTTGTATTTTTTTACTTTTATTCCAACCATCAGTCTGAAAAACTCCTTCAAATTAAAAATGAAGAACTATCTGAAAGTGTTGAAATATTAGGACTCACCATAATCAAACTCACCAATGAAACCAAGCAAAAAGAAGCCGCCCTCGTCAGAGAACATAAAAAATCAAAAAAAATCGAAGAACAATCCAAAAAAATCGAAAAGGATGCCATTACCATCAAGGAAAAAGAAATCCAGGAGCATCTCCTAAAACAAGCCGGAAACTATCAAAGCCTCTTATTTCAAGAAGAAATCCCCCAACCTCAGTATCAGCGAATTTCAGTACACGGAAGCCCCTCACATTACATTTCTGGGGATTATCGCTACATTACCCAATTAGGCCCCTATATCAGCGGAACTGTAGTTCTCGATGTGACTGGCCACGGTGCCCCGGCTGCCATGATGACCGGAATTTTATCTAAAAATGTAGATGACCTATTTGAAACCTCTGACCCTCTATTACTAATCGACACAGGAGCAACCATGCGCGTCCTCAACCGAACTTTATGTCGGGAACGTCGCCTCAGCAAATGTATCGCCGGAACTTATATTGTTGTCGATACCTCCGAAAACTATATCCATGTCACCTGT
>CAZZBY010000025.1:0-9856 GCA_964652635.1 uncultured Candidatus Marinamargulisbacteria bacterium
TGATCAGTCTACTTGATCGATTAAACGAAACTTTGTTACATTCTACCAAAGTCGAAAAGTGGCTATGGACATGGTATAAAATCGAGGCATTTCAAATCAAAGGACAATGCCAGCATTCAGGAAAATGTTGCAAAAAAATCATGGTCTATAACCAAAATAAAGCAATCCAAACCCAATCAGACTTAAACAAATTCCAAAAAAATAATCCTCGCCATCCATTTATCCCAAACTACAATCCACAAAATCAGGACCAAATTGATCATTTTGACTGCCAAAATCTATCCCAAAATAATACATGTAAGGATTATTTAAACCGTCCTCAAGCCTGTAAAAATTACCCCCAAAGCAATATATTATCCGAAACCCCCCTCTTTAAAGGATGTGGCTACCATTTTGAAATTTCCCCCACTCCAGCCAAAAGCCATCCCAAATTAATCCAAAAAATTAAGAATTTTCA
This sequence comes from uncultured Candidatus Marinamargulisbacteria bacterium, assembly GCA_964652635.1. Classification (GTDB taxonomy): domain Bacteria; phylum Margulisbacteria; class Marinamargulisbacteria; order SXXA01; family SICP01; genus CAMCZW01. The sequence goes on from CAZZBY010000025.1 coordinate 458, forward strand.
AAAAAAAATACCCCTATATTCCTCGCCACTTTAATAAAGACTATCCTGTAGTCACAAAAAATAAGTTCTGATATCATGCTAGGTTCGAACCCTGTAAAAAATCAGGGTCGCTTATGGAGGCTTAAGTAATGTACGTCAATCGCGCTGTAGAGCTCAATACCGATAACATGCATCGATTTCAATGCTTTATTGTATTCGATCCAGCATCATCGCGAATCAATGAAACAGATGTATTAGTTCGTGGAGAAAAGATTCTAAAAATGTATGAACGAGTCGCATCTGAAATCGAACACAATCAATCCATCAAAGCCTTAACCCTTCGCAATCGACTCTCTAAAATTGGACAAATGCTCGACTTATTAGTCACATGCGACAATTTGATTGTAACCAAGTTTTTTGATCGAATTTGGAGAAGATACTCCTATGTCAGTAACATTAGCGAATTATTTTTAGACTATCCCACATTTATCAAGTATTTTCCAGAATTTGAAAAAGACAAAGAAGTATTACTCGCACAACGTATTGATGGTAGCGAAGATGATGATGAGAGCGAAGGAACAGCGGACGGAGCCTCGATCTCAGAAGAATAAAAACGATTATGGGACTTGCAGTAGGAATTGTTGGATTACCAAACGTAGGGAAATCAACTCTGTTTAATGCCATTACTAACGCCGGTATTGCCGCTGAAAATTATCCATTTTGTACAATTGACCCAAACTCAGGAATTGTAGAAGTCCCCGACCACCGACTCCAGATACTCTCTAATATCTCCAAGTCCGAAAAGATCATCCCTGCCACCATCGAATTTACCGATATTGCGGGGCTCGTCAAAGGCGCATCAAAAGGGGAAGGTCTCGGAAATCAATTCTTAAGCCATATCCGACAATCCGATACCATTGCCCATATCGTCCGATGCTTTGATGACCCTAATATCATCCACGTCGAAGGAAGAATCAACCCGTTAGAAGATATCGATATCATCAACTTAGAACTCATTCTTGCCGATCTTCAAAGCCTTGAAAAAGGCATCGACAGTCAGCGAAAAAAAGCCAAAGGAACCAACAAAGAGGAAATCGATCGACTTACCGTCTTTGAAAAAGTAAAAGCCCACTTATCCGAGTCCAAACCAGTCCGACAACTGGCATTAAGTCCAACCGAAACCAAATTACTCAAAACACACCCTCTCATCACGAATAAGAAAGTCATCTACGTCGCCAACGTATCCGAATCTGAAGTCACTACAGGAAACAACTACAGTAAAATGGTCGAAAACTTTGCAAGATCTAATGGCGACGAATTCACACTCATCAGTGCCAAAATAGAGGAAGAAATTGCTTCCCTCTCCCCCAAAGATCAACCTCTATTTTTACAGGAAATTGGCCTTCAAGAATCGGGCTTAAACAAACTTGCCAAATTATGCTATTCCCTACTAGGACTCCACACTTATCTCACCACCGGTAAAAAGGAAACCCGAGCCTGGACAATCCCCATCGGATGTAAAGCACCACAGGCAGCAGGTGTCATCCATACTGACTTCGAAAAGGGATTTATCCGTGCAAATATCATTTCATTTAATGAGTATGTCGCTCACAGCAGCTTAAAAACCGCAAAAGAAAAGGGAGCCGTACGGCAAGAAGGCAAAGACTACGTCATGAAAGACGGAGACGTTGTCGAATTTTTGTTTAATGTTTAAATCACTCAAATTATTCGCATCTGGATTATGTATCGGCATCACAAGCATTACTCCCGGTATGAGCAGCCGAAAAATGACCACCTCACTTAGCCTCAACACTCAAATCACCGAGTCTTTAAATCATGTTTTGAGAGCCCCATTAAACTCTAAAAAACAACTCTATACCCTTATCTCACTCGGTTTAGGAATTGCAACTGCGGTTAAAGTAGGTGCTTCCACGATTGATTTTTGGCTAATCCAACATTATCAACCTACAATATGGTTTTTAATTGGTATCATGTCAGCCAGCATTCCTGTACTCCGAAAAAAATACAGATACATGAAAATGAGCCCGAGTAAATTTATTGCACTCATTACTCCTCTACTCATCATTATTGCCTTTTCACTCATTAAAGTCCCATCTCAATATGGAATTATCCAAAATACTCCATTATTACTGCTACTAACATCTGGCTTTATTATTGGATCGGCCATCGTCACTCCAGGAATCAGTGCAACGCCAATCCTGCTGCTAATAGGGACGTATTCAACTCTAATCCAATCCATAACTACTATTAAGTTAAAAATCATCATTATAGTAGGAATTGGGGCTATTATGGGGATGAGCATCTTTTCCAAAGTCATCACCTACTGGATTAAAAACTCCCCAGCAAGCACCTACTACGCCCTTATTGGTGTTATTTTAGGCAATATCTCAGCGATATATCCGGGCATTGGATTCGGCATCCTCGCCACCATCCCCGGCTACTTTATCGCTAAAAAACTCGGCTAAAGAGCAAACTCGCACTACCGAAGCAGAGAGTCTACAGGTGCCACACCTATAAAATCAAAAACTTGAGGATTCACAAGAATACGATTTGCCATTTTTTGAATATCCGCTTTAGTCACTTGAGATAAAAGCAGTTCAGACTGCCCCAAATTATACCGATAGCCCAGTCCATACAATTCATCCGTCACACACAACGATCCACGAGATTCTAAAGCTTCAACCTGATCTTTATAGGTATATCGTAGCTGGGAAATCGCCTCATTAAACTCCACATCCGAAATCGGTTTAGTTTGTAAATCACGAATTTGGTCAAAAATAATGCGTTTAACATCTTCATTAGAATTGCGATTGGTCAGCGCATAAATTAAGTAATGTCCACGCTCAATTCCCACTTGAGAGCTAGCATGTACCATATACACATAGCCCTTATCCCGCAATAAATAATGGAATCGCCCACCAGGGTAATTCGCTCCAGACAACACCGTATCCATTAAATCTAGCGTCACGATATCTTTTGGATTCGAATAATCCAATCCATCATAGCCAATCAAGACACCTACTACATCCTGCGGAATTTGAAAGACCTGAGCCGATGGCTGAGTATGAAGAGATCGATCAAAATGCCCAAAGGCATCTTTTTTAGGAGTAAAATTTGAAAAAGCAGCTTCTAATTTCTCCAAGACTTCTTTTTCATCAAATACGCCCACCACACTCACCACAATATCAGACGAAGTTAATAAAGAATGATAGTAGTCAGTAACATCCTTGAGAGTAAGCTTAGAAACCGTATCAGTTTCACCTAAAAAGGATTGTCCATAGGGATGCCCGTGATAAAACGCTTGCTTAAACCGATACATGGCATACCGCATCCAATCATCTTGCCGACTAGCAATCGATTTCAACATCTGACGACGGGTTTCTTCGATATCATCTAAGTCAAATTTAGCCTCTAAAAATGTTTCTAAAAACACAGGAAATAAGGTTTTAAAATCATCCGAGAGAGCTTCAAGACCATAGTAAAGGGTATTATTACCCAGAGACGCCGACAAATCAGCACCTTGATCTTCAATTAAACTTCGAATTTGTTTTTTAGAATATTGGGTAGACCCTTTGCCCAACAAATCCGCCACCATTGATGCCACTCCCTGAGACTCAGATCGATCCGATCGAATTCCACCCGTTACAAAAATTTTAGAAAAAACCTTTGGAAGGGCAGTATTATGCTCTAAAATCACTCTCACTCCATTAGACAGGGTAACAAGTTTTAGACTAGCTTGAAACGGCTCCATCGCAGACACAACCATCGAGGGGCTAGAAATAACCGCATCCTTAGGCGTCATCATCGTCACCACCATCCGATCTGCATTTAAAAACTTTTTAGCCACCCGCTCAACATCAGACAAATTGACAGCTTTAAAGTGTGTCAAATAGTCCTCAAAAAAATGAGCACTATGCCCATACACAACCCCCAAGCCAAATCGGGAAACTTTGTCGTCAATTGTAGAAATAGAGAAAATATCTTCAGAGATTTTTTGCTTTTTAGCTCGAGCCACCAAATGCTTATCCAAATGGCCATTCCGAATATCATTAATAATACGAAACAACTCTACCTGAACTCTATCTCGGTTGGCCAAATCAATTTCAAGGCTAATTTCAAAGTACCCCGTCGACGTAGATGGAGTATAAGAGGATGCCCTCACTGAATAAGCCAACTGAGTATCCTCAACTAAACGCCGATGCAAAATCGAATCTTCCCCATTCGACAAAATAAACTCAAGTAAATCCAAAGGATATAAATCAGGCGAAAACAAATCAACTGTCGGAAATCGAAAACTCAAGTAAGTCACCGAAGTATCTCCAACCCCCTCAAGGAATCGAGTGGTAAAGGGCAACGGCTCAGGCGTATATAAATGGAGTGGGGATGAAGACCGGGAAATCGCCCCAAATGTTGACTGAATCTGAGCCATCACCTGATCAGCATCAAATGCACCTCCAACCACCAGTACCATATTCGATGGCACATACCTAGAATGATAGTAATCCAACAACTGCTCGCGAGTCACTTTTTTAAAATTATCCAAATACCCAATAACCGGATATCTTAAAGGGCTAATTTTATAGAAATTATCGCTGCTAAGTTGGTAAAACTGTCGGCCAACATTGGCATTATCTTTTTCAATTTCGCGAGTAATGACTTCACGCTCACGTGTATATTCCTTATCATTAAAATCACAAAAAAACATCCATTCATACACCATATTAATGGCCGTTGAAATTTCCTCAGGAACAGTATTAATAAAATACGATGTATGATCCAGAGTGGTATACGCATTATAAGCTCCCCCCAAATTGGCAATGAGACGCTTATACTCATCTTCCGATCGCTTAGAGGTAGACCCACCCGCAACCAAATGCTCGAGATAATGCGATAACCCACTTCCCAAGTAAGGAGCTTCATCAATAGAACCAGTTTTGACAAAAGTCCTAACCGACACGAGAGCAGAAGAAGGGTCCTGCACTAAAACTACCGTTAGACCATTATCGAGTCGCTTAGTTACCACATTCAAACTCCACACATGACTTGAAAATAAAAGAAAGACACCAAAAATCCAAAAACCCCATTGTCTCATCAATGTTTCTCCTACACAACCAGGCCACCCATCATCGCATTTTGGTAGCATCCAATCAACAAGACGATTATAATACCCCCCACTATGATTAAAGAAAAAGACACGCTATTTACATCCCCAAAGCCTCCCTTTGAATTTAATAAAGAGGTCGTGGAGGTATTTGACAATATGATCCAAAGGAGTATCCCCCACTACACAGACACCCAAAAGGAAGTTGCCTGGCTAGTCGACCACCTCATTCACCCCACCCTCCCTATATACGATTTAGGATGCTCCACCGGGGCTACGTACTACACCTTAATGAGCATATTAAATCAGCACAATACCCCCTACATCGGACTAGATTTCTCAAAAGAAATGCTTAAAAAAGCATACCAACTTCCCCACACCACCATCCCTCCAGAATGGATACACCAAGATCTCAACCTCCCAGTCCAATTAAAACAATGCAGTATTGTCATCCTCAATTTAGTCCTTCAATTTATTAAACCTGACAATAAGCTCCCCCTACTTCAAACCATTTGCGATAGTCTCATTCTATCAGGACACCTGATTTTAATTGAAAAAGTCATACCAACAGCCAGCCATCACGATTTATTTACACAGAGATACCATCAATTTAAGCACAAAAACGGCTATAGCCAGGATGAAATCATCAATAAACAAAAATCACTTGAAAACGTTCTAATTCCGCAATCACTCCCCAACCATTATGCTCAATTAAAACAAGTGGGCTTTTCATCTATCGACACATTTTTTCAGTGGTATAACTTCGTCGGAATTTTAGCCAAAAAATAAATTTACCCCAGTTGAACAATCACATTTTCAAGATGCTGGATCTGAGTTGCCGTTTCGACAATGAGCACATCAAACCGACAAGAAATATCAGGATTACCCATCCGTTGAAGGTAAAGCTGGGCAGCCCGAATCAGTCGACGTTGTTTAGTCCGCGTAATTGACTCTAAAGGAGTCACCATTGCTCCTTTGGAATAATACTTGACTTCACAAAACACCAACGTTCCATCAGAAGCCTTGGCGACAATATCCAATTCACCCCCCTTCATCACCACATTTCGGGCTAAAATTAAATACGATTTCTCCCGTAAAAGGGCAACCGCCATATCCTCTCCAAGTTGTCCAATTAAGCGCGACATAGAGATTCTTCAATCAAAGCCAACTGTCGGCTCACATTAAACGTCATTCGATGTGCAGAACACCTGCCATGCTTAAAAATTGCTTTAAAATGTGCAACCGTTCCATACCCTTTATGAGTCGCAAATTCATAGTCAGGGAATTTAGAATCTAAAGCCACCATAATTCGATCTCGGGTCACTTTGGCCACAATGGATGCTGCAGAAATACAAGGAATTAATGCATCCCCTCCCACAATCATTTCACAACATACCCCTTCCATCTTCGGGCTACGATTTCCATCAATAAGGACCTGAGTAGGATGTGCTCCAAGCGCAAGCACACTCCGCTTCATCGCTTCCATAGTGGCATTCAAAATATTAAATCTGTCAATAAAATGATGGCTAAGTACCCCAACTCCAATGCGAGCACCAGAATTCAATAACACCTGAAATAATACCTCACGGCGAGCAGGGGTTAAGATCTTAGAATCCTGAAAACACTCTGCCCTCAAAGAAGGAGGTAACCACACAGCTGCAGCAACAACAGGCCCTGCCAATGCGCCTCGCCCTGCTTCATCAACCCCAACAATCAAGGTTATTCCAAAATTTCTTTAAAAAAGCGCTGCATATCTCGAAAAGAACGACCATCAGTCAACCGATTATATACAACACCAGACACTACTGGCTGATCTTTAGCCTGGGCCTGTGTAAACGCATGAGCAGAGTTTCCATATACACTCAACTGCCAATCACATCCAGCCTGTTGCATCTCATGTCGAAACTCATCAAGCTGAGACCAAGGCACAAACGGATCATCAGCACCATGGATAATTAAAATTGAGCCCTTAATATTTTTAGCATCTGCAGGAGTAGGAGAATCCAAATCCCCACAAAAACTGACAACACCTTTAATATTTGCCCCACTTCTGGCCAATTCCAATGCCACAGTACCCCCAAATCCATAGCCAATTGCAGCAATAAGATGCGGATCCGTCCATTTTTGACGAGCTAACAACGTTAAAGCAGCTGTCGCACGGCGCCGCATCATGGCACGGTCATTTTTTAAATTCCTGGCCATCACCGCCGCTTGAGACGGATTAGAAGGAGTCAGATGTCGACCATACATATCCGCAACCAACACCGTATACCCCAATCGGGCTAATTGCTCCGCACGCCTACGTTCATGCCGAGAAATTCCCATTGCTTGAGGGAAAATCAAAATCCCAGGACGAGCAGAATCATAACTATCATCATAAGTAAGAAACCCAAGATAAGGGGCCCCTTTTTCAGAATACAAAGCCGAGGTTCCCATAATTTTGGCATAAACCGAAGGGGAAAACAAAAAAACAAAGAGAAAAACCACCGTGATACAAAGACTATTGCGAGATGGCCAAGATGTACAATTGATCAGGGTGCATACCCCCCAAAGAAGAGGAGCGTCAGCATAACCGACATGGTTAAACACATCGAAAACACCTAAGTAAATCGTCGAATAGCCAAAACCGCATTATGTCCGCCAAATCCAAAAGAATTAGATAACACCATATCCACTTTCCGTTGAACCGCTTGATTCGACGTATAGTTTAAATCACACTCAGGATCCTGATTAAAATAGTTAATCGTCGGAGGAATAATCCCTTCCTGAATCACCAATGTCGACGCCACTAACTCAATGGCACCTGCAGCACCCAACAAGTGCCCCGTCATTGATTTAGTTGAGCTAATCGCCATCTCATAAGCACGATCACCAAAAACAGCTTTAATCGCTGCAGTTTCATTTTTATCGTTTAATGCAGTCGATGTCCCATGAGCATTAATATAATCCACATCTTTCGGAGACATCCCCGCCATCTCAAGTGCCATCATCATCGCACGCTGAGCACCTTCACCTTCTGGCGCAGGAGCAGTGAGGTGATATGCATCACCAGTAGATCCAAATCCAACCACTTCGGCATAGATTTTAGCCCCACGAGCCTTGGCATGCTCATAATTTTCAAAAATCAAAATTCCGGCACCCTCGCCCATAACAAACCCATCCCGATCACGTTCAAAAGGACGAGAGGCTGTAGAAGGATCATCATTGCGAGTCGAAAGAGATCGTGCCGCACAAAAACTTCCCAGTCCAAGAGGAGTAATACACGCTTCAGAACCGCCCACAATCATAGCATCTGCAAGCCCGCGTTGAATCAGGGAAAATCCATTAGCCATCGAATGTGCGGAAGATGCACACGCCGTAACCGTGCACGCATTAGGGCCTTTCGCTCCGGTTTTCATTGCAACTTGACCCGCAGCCATATCGCAAATCATCATCGGGACTGTAAATGGACTAATTCTTGAAGGCCCACGAGTAGCAATCATGGCACAGGCATCTTCTAAAAACTCAATGCCACCGATTCCAGATCCAATTTCAACGCCAACACGCTCAGGTTTAAGAGAAATTTGAAGACCAGAGTTTTGCAACGCTTCTTGAGTCGCAATAAGCGCAAACAAAATAAATCGAGACGTTTTTCGGATTTCTTTTTTATCAAAATAGGCCTCAAGATCTAAGCCCCTCACTTGTGCGGCAAAGCGGGTTGAAAACTGAGAAACATCAAAGGTATCGATATTTTGAACACCAGATTTCCCAGAGAGCAACCCACTCCAATAATCAGACACATTATGCCCAATCGCGGTAACAGCTCCTAAACCCGTAATGACAACCCGATTCATAATTGATCCTTAGAAATTAAGAAAAAAAACAATACGAGACTAAATTCAATTTACTTAACTGTACTCAAAATAAAGTCAACGGTTTTTCCAACTGTAGTCAATTTTTCAGCATCTTCATCAGAAATTTCAGTTCCAAACTCTTCTTCAAGAGCCATAACCAATTCAACGGTATCCAAAGAATCCGCACCCAAATCATCTGTATAAGAGGCTTCACGCGTCACTTCGTCTTCAGAAACACCCAATTGTTCAACGATAACATTCTTCACCTTTTGCATTACGTCCTGTTCTGATAGCGCCATTATATTCTCTCCTTCACTCAAAAAATAAAAAGATGCAAGCAGTATACACGATACGACCTACATATGCATTCCCCCATCCACTCCAATGACTTGGCCTGTCACATAAGCCGACATATCAGAGCATAAAAACACCACCACCGCTGACACATCATCGATACTACCAAGC
>CAZZBY010000026.1:0-9795 GCA_964652635.1 uncultured Candidatus Marinamargulisbacteria bacterium
CCTCTGATAGTGCTGTTTCCATTTGAAACTCTTCATTTTCACCACATTGCCCTGCAAATCCTTGTGACGCCATTAAAAAACTACCAATCCACTTTATTGCATCGATACTCTCGTGGGTTTTGGCATACTCTACTACTTGACAACATTTCATGATTAAATCCCCGCTCTTTGCGTTTGATTTTTCATCTAATTTTAGGAGATATCTTGGTGTTTTCTTATCGGCGGTGGGGGTGAGCATGCGCATCCGAGGATCTTCCTTGTCGATTTTAGCGTCACTGCAGAGTTGGATTAGTTGGGGTGTTAGCCATTCGTGAATAAGTTCTAGATTTTTGGGTTTAGCTCTTACAACTGTGTCCAGCCACTCTGGAAGACTCACCGTATCAACCGGTAACCTCGAAATTTTTAACCCGTCTTTGTTATACGTAGTGTTGGGGATAACAGCACCTTGAGTACAGGCCGCCACGATTAATGGCTTGGCGTCGTCTCGGTAATCGTCACCTTGTTCCTGACGTTTTGGATACAAGGCTTCAAACAGGGCTTCAGCCGCTTTTTGAACTTCTGTTTCAACAATGATTGCGATCATTTTTCTCATTTTTATCACCTTTCGTATGCTTATCGACAACAGAGTAATAAAATTTTCAATGAAGTGTATTGCAATAAGATTAATATTCGGTATATTTGGGGGTATTAAGCCCATTTGGAGTTGCCACCGATCACTAAGTAGTACACGATTACATTTACGCACTGGAGGTTTTTATGTCAGCACTTCGTATTACTGCTACTCAACATGCCGCCCGTTTATATCCAGGTCAGTCTACCAAACCAGCTACTACTCATTTTGAATCCCCCGCTAAACTTGCAGAACATCTGAGACGATTACCTATTATTTCTACCCGGACTTTAGTCACCGTTAAAGCTCATTTAAATCGATTTTCTCAGATTTCACCTTCGCAATTGGGTGAGCTAGCAACCGTCCTTCAGGAAAGTCCTGTGACTCGGTCATTATGGATTCAGTATGTTCAAGATCGGATTCATACTGTTGTAGAAAGTCAGCATTCTATCCTTTATGGCAGTAATATTGCTCATCAACAGTATGTTTTAGATCATATCCGCGATCTTTTGATGTTAATTAGCCCTGATGCGTTAGAAATTTATGCGGGATTGTCTTTAAATCCAGGTAAAATCTCAAGAAAAGTAATCGTTCTTAACCCTGTCCTAGATTATGCCATCGTCGCATTTACAGTGGATGGTCCTGGCACTGTCCATAACCATAAACCTAAAGTAGTAGGTGTTGGTGTAAGCTTAGATGACAAGGGGGGTCTTGAACATCGCTTTGCGCTTGCATTTCCTAACGCCAATCGAATGAGTGAGGAGTACAGGCAAGTGGATCATCGTGAAACGATACCTCAACACTATGGGACTACCCTATATGAATTGGGGGAAGACGGATTGGCGCATCAAATTACGAGGCGTTTTGATGGCGAAGCGAATGTTCGCATTCATTTTTATTTTGGTGGAGGCGTTGGCGATGGCGATGGAAATCCTAACGATTTTACCGCATTTATACGGCCTTCTTCTCTAAAAGATTAATCAACTTAGTTATATGATTTAACTTTTGCTTCACTGCTTCTAGTCATGTGCGATGAAATCTTTTGGGTGGGTTATTGATGATTGAGTATGGCCTCTCGAATTCTTACATTGAGACTTTATCCTTGTCCCGCTCTCGCTTCTTTGGTCGCTGGGCCTTCGTCTACCACTGTTATCAACAGTGGCAAGTCTACTGGGGTTACTCGAGAGTTAACCTCACTTGTTACACAATCTATTGAATATGATGTTGTGGATCCGACCTCTGTGTTGATCAGGACTGCTCGATCTCTTGGACTGACTGATAGTGATTTATTTAGAAATGGCCACTGGTGATGCTATTATCTGACATTGAGTGCGATCCTGACTTGAGAGTTCTTGTTGACATCTACGGTTCATCCCATCGTTCACAAGTATTAGAAAGGACTTCATCGTCTGATTTCAGAAAGTTTTTTAAGCATTTTGGGCAAGGATTTCCACAACATCATATTGATGCGTTAGTCTCTGCAAGTAGTGTGTAATCAGTCGTCTTGATAATTTCGATATTTCCATAAAAATCGGGCAACCATGGTCAGGGTAAATAGGATGGCACACGCAAGACCAATCCCATAACCTTGTCCGGGATATTGGGAGTAATTGAGACCGAAATATAGGACTAATACTTTACCCACAATCATCGGCATTAAAAATGCGATGACAAAATCCCGAATTTGCTTTTTAGTCACTTATAAAACACCGCATTACTTCCGGAGCATCCGACGAGATATGTCCGCCTCATTGGTTAGTGTAGGTAGTACTGACTAAGATGACGATCATCTGAAGTTAACCAAAGGGATACTAGTCATGGAGCCGTGCTTGGAGTGATTTTTTAATTTGAGGCCAGTCTTCGATTATCATGCCAAACCATTTTGTGTCTCGGTTTTGATCTTTGATAATCATGTGGTTTTTTTGGATGCCTTCATAAGTAAAGCCTATTCTGAGTGCAGTTTTGGCTGATCGTTCGTTGAGGGCATCGCACTTCCATTCGACACGGCGATACCCGATGGCAAATGCATGGTTGAGCATGAGGTAAATGCCTTCGGTGGCGGCTTTTCCGCCTCGGGCAATGGGGCTAAACCAGATACCCCCCATTTCGATGCGAAGGTGTTCGGGGTAATTATTGACATAATTCATGACACCGATTTGATGGTTTGAGGCGATGTCAGTGACACAGAAGCAGAGGCTGCGGTCCATATTCACCCGTTTATTAAGGACATTGGCCATTTCTTTGGGTGTTTCGCTAGGTTGATCAAATAAATATTGCCAAATCATTTCATTTGCATCATAGGCCGGGATGCTGCGATTATTGAGAGTAAAGGATGTCCCATTCGATACTGACCATAGGGGGATGGAGTCACGCTTAATCACCAAAGGCTCTAACCTCACTACTCGTCCCGTTAGGATGACTGGCTCTGGCTTAAGAGGAAGACTTTCTCGTCGTGATAATAAAGACTCTGGCAATAACATTCTTTTATTATTTAGTTTTTTTTTGTGATCTGCAACTGATTTATTATTGGAGAGTTTGGCTTCTTTGCAGTTGAACATAGGCCTTTGCGGCCTGTGCAGTGGCTTGGATCGCATTTCGCTCTGCTTGGGCCCAGTCCGCTTGGGCGGCGGACGCGGTGGCTAAGTCCACAATACCCGCTTTGTATTGATCCTGTGTTAGAGTGGAAATTTGCTTGCGATTTTCTTTGGCGGCTGTCCATTTTTGAGCAGCATCTACTTGCGTTTGATAGGCTGATGCCGATGCTTGGATGTCCTGAGTTGCTTTGAGGAGTACGCTATAGTAGCGATTTAGCAGTTGTTGAGCTTTGGCGTTTGAGACATCGACGGCCCCCCGTAATCGACCAAAGTTGAGGATAGGATAGGAAATAGATGCCCCGACTGACCATACGGTGTCATTGAGCGGGCCGGCGCTATCGGATGCACTTTGGCCTTTAACTATCCCATTGAGACTCATACTTGGCCATAAGTCGGCCTCTGCTTTGGATAAGTCCGATTGAGAAGCGTAGAGTTCGGCTCGGATGGATTGGATATCGGGACGGTCTTTTAATCGATCTGGAGTCATCCAGTCGGTCACTGGGGGGATGATGATGGGGGTGTCTTTGGTATCCGCTAGAACTTGGGTGACCTGAGTGGGGAGAGAAGCAGTAAGTTGTTCGATTTGAAATTGCGCCAAGGATATGGCGTTGTCGTAGGCGGGAAGGATAGCCTTGAGTTGGACTAGATGACTGCTTGCCTCTTGTAATTTAAGTTGGTCGATGATGCCGGCATTGTATTGAACCTGGATGACGTCCACTTTGGTGGAGGTGGCTTGAATTTGCTGCTGTAACGCTTGGGCCGATAAGATATTTTCACGCCAGGTGATGATGGCGGTAACGAGAGCGTCGATGAGCGTAATTTGTAGTTGGCGGTAGTCAGATTCGGCACTATCCACTCGGCAATCGGCGGATTTGATGGCGGATTTGGTACCGCCGAAGGCATCGATTGGCCATTGGGCTTGTACTCCGAGTTGGGCGATTGAGGCTTCTTTTTGGGTGACAGTTTGCAAATTTCCTTGGGTGGCGTACCCGACTAGAGAGATGTCTGGGAGCCTCCCTGCTTGGGTGATAGAGGCCTTGGCTTTGAGTTCATTGATTTTGTATTCGGCCTGTTTGAGGTCTGCATTTTGTTTTAGTGCTTGGCTTGCAAATTGGGTAATGGCAGGGTCATGGAAAGCCTCCCACCACTCGGAAGTGGCTGACAGTGGTGTCCCCATCGCAAATCCTAAAAGGATCAATGTCATCCATTTCATTTGGACTCTCCGTCGATAAAGACATCGACTTGTTGGCCAGTAAAGATGTTTTTAGGGCGATTTTTTATGGCATAGATCAGTTGAACCACTCGGGTATCTACGCGTTGACCTCCAGCTGATAAGTTTTGCTTGGGTTTGACATAGGGTTCAATTCGTACAAATTGAAGTGTGATTTTTTGGTGAGGGTTTCCTCTGAGGTAGGCGATTGCGTTGGCAGTTGGAGTTACTCTGTTTGCATTGTATTCGTCGATTTCGACCCGGACATGGAGAGTTTGGGTGTCGCCCATTCGGATGAGAGGCTCAGCTTGGGTAGTAGATGCATATTCGCCGGGGCGGGTATTTACGGATAAAATCTCACCGGTAATGGGGGCGCATACGGTGAGGCGTTGTTTAGTGATGAGTGCTTGATTGAGCTGGGCTTTGGCTTGGTTGAATTGTGCTGTAGCGGACTCGGCTGCATATTTCCTTCGACGGTATTCTTCTCTTGAAATGGCTTGCCCATCAGAGAGGGATTGGATATCTATGTATTGGGCGTTGATATTATTTGCGGCCGCTTTTGCGGAGTCGACATTGGCTTTTAATGTGAGGATTTGGGCGTCGATGTCGCGTTGATCGAGTGAAAATAAGGGCTGTCCGATTTTGACATACTGTCCAACTTTGACATGGACTTGGCGAATGATGCCACTTAGGTCGGAGGAGACAGTGATGAGTTCGCTTTTGGGTTCGATGACTCCGATTCCGGAAATGCTTTTGTCGTATTCTGATATGGGAGGTTGTGCAATGGGAGGATGGTGAGAAGCAGGTTTTCGGGCAGCAACGGAATAGAGCGCAAATAATAAGGCCACTCCTGCGATCAGCGGTAGTTTCCATCCCTTTATGGTTTTGGTAATTTTCATCGGGTTACTCCTTGTGACGATAGTTTCCGGCTACATGTTCGGCGATGATTTGGCCATCATTCATTTCGATGATGTGGTCGGCATAGCTCAAAATTCGACTATCATGGGTGACGATGAGGACGGCTCTTGAGGCATCATTGGCCACTTCCCTCAAGATTGCCATCACTTCCTTTCCTGTTTTTGCGTCTAAAGCTGATGTTGGCTCGTCACACACAATTAGTTGAGGATTGTGGACTAAGGCCCTGGCAATGGCAATGCGTTGTTGTTGACCTCCGGAGAGTTGGCTAGGAAGCGTGTTGATATGGTCATCCATACTTATTTTTTGGAGGATCTTTTTTGCTTTTTTGATCGCTGTTTCGATGGATTCGTTAGCGGCAATGAGGGGCATTGCGACATTTTCAGCAGCGGTGAGTGCAGGGAGTAAATTAAATTGTTGAAAAATAAATCCGATATGAGTTCTGCGAAATAGGACGCGCTCTTTGTCTTTGAGTTGCGTAATGGGGGTGCCAATAATATTTACTTCTCCACTGGTGGGGGTCAGGATTCCGGATAAAATTGAAATGAGGGTCGTTTTTCCGCATCCTGACGGCCCAACCAGCATGGTCATCTGCCCCAATTTAATGGTGAGGTCAATGCCATTGAGGACTCGGATAGTCTGTTCGCCGACTTGAAACTCTTTGATGATTGCTGTGGTGGTGACGGCGTTCATATTATCCTCTAAACACGATTCCGGGATCGAGTGTAAATACCTTTTTAAGGCTAAATAAAATGGAGAAAAAAATAATCACTACAATAATTCCAAACGTCCCCGCCATGACCTGCCATAGCAAGCCGAATCCGATCAATGCGGGAACATTGGCTGTTAATTTGAAAAAGAGTGCAGTGAGTCCGATGCCGATACTATACCCGATCATGCCTACCAGCATCGCTTGGGCCAACACTAATTTTAGCAATTGACCATTGGTAAATCCAAAGGCTTTCATGGCTGCAAATTGCCTGATATTTTCGATGACAAACATGTAAAAAGTTTGGGCTGTAATCGCAGATCCAATGAGGATTCCTAAAAAAATCGTAATGCCAAAATTGATGGGAATGCCAGTTCGAGCCAAATAATAATGAATACTTCTCCATCTAAATTCGTCGCTGATCAGGGCCTGAAGCCCCGTTTGCTGGGTAATGCGCTTGGCGACCTCTTTTTTGGACATTTTATCTGCGACTTTGACCAATACGAATGACATTTTATTGCGTTGAGGGGGTGTAATTTCTAGGGCTGTTGAGTAAGAAACATAGAGAATCGGAAATGTTAAAAATGTCGGTGTGGCATTGCAAATTGCATTAATAACGAGACGGTGGTCGTTGAGTTCGATTTCTTTGCCAAGGCTTAATGGCTGATCTGGCCAGGTAAATCCAAATCCGTTTTTATCCATCATGGCAGTTTGGGCTTGTTGTAATACTTTTGGACTTCCAAGGATGGCTTTGGGGCTGATTCCAACTAAGCTGGCATCATCAACCCCGATTAATTGGACTTGCTGGGTTTTTCCGTTTGGCATTCGGATCGTAGAGAGACCTTTGTAAAAGGGGACGGCCCATTGAACGCCTGCAACCGACCGGACGTTGGAGAGTTCGATTTCTCGTAATGGCTCCACTTCTTCGATATACATCACACGCTGATCCATGACCCAGATGTCCGCATCTCCAACATTGTTAATAATGCCGGCTGTCCGTGACATTAGCCCCAGGAAAATGGAGACTTGCTGGGACATTAACAGAGTTGCAAAGGCAATTCCACATACTAACCCAAAGTATTTTGCTCGGTCGCCTAATACCATTTTAATCGCAATTTTAATCATCAATTAAGGGACAATCATTTGGTATATGGGCGTGACAACCGATCGAATATAGGGGGCAAATAAGCCAAAATAGCTGAGTGTGGCAATCACTAAAATTCCATAGGGTTCTACCTTATCCAATACTCGCTTGAGCGATGGAGGCGCAAAGTGATGTAACACGCGAGAGCCATCCAGGGGTGGTACGGGGACAAGGTTAAAGAAGGCCAATATTAAGTTAATTTGAGTCACGAGAATAAGGATAATGTGGGTTATAATATACGTCACTGGAATCGCTCTCAGTAGCATGCCAGCTACTGATGCAATAACGATATTGGAAATAGGTCCAGCTAACGCTACCCACATCATTCCCTGTGTAGAGTTTTTGAAATATCGGGGATTGATTGGCACTGGTTTTGCCCAGCCGATTAAAAATGGTGCCCCAGTAATGATTAGCATTGCTGGAATGATAATGGACCCCATCAAGTCAATATGAGGGATGGGATTAACGGTTAACCGTCCTAGGTGTTTTGCAGTGGGATCTCCTAACTTCAATGCTATCCACCCATGGGCAATTTCATGAATAATGACAGAGGGGATAAGAAGGATAATCATAATTGCTTGAATGACCATCCCGATACTATAGCAAATTTATGTACAAATGAGATTGTTTGCTTTACCATTTGCCCAGACTATTCCTACCAAAACAATGTATAAGGACTCTAAAATCAAATGAAAATTTTTAACTTTGAGATTTTGCCTAAAGAAGATAAATTTTATCATTATTTCGAATCTCTTTCTTTGCATTGTGTGACTTCTGCGGAGCTTATTCAGCAGTTGGTTCAGTTGCCACAGGGTATGGATACAACGGACTTAAGTAATCGTCTAACGGATTTAAAAAAGACGTCTAAATCCCAATATGAAGAGTTATCTGCTGCATTATGCCGTAGTTTTATTACCCCATTTGATCGCGAGGATTTGCTGAGCTTAGGGTCTTATATTTATCGTGGGATTAAACTTTCTGAAAAAATTAAACGTCGTGCAATTTTGAATCATATTTCGCTGAATCATGCCACGTTTCGTCAATTGTCGGATGTGGTGCATCAAGAAGCTCAAACATTACACACCTTAATTTTGGCTCTCAATCGGACGGATTTAACGGGTGTTGAAAGTGCTAATCGCCGGCTTCATGAGCTTGAAGATCAAGGGGATATCCTCCTTGAAGAAGGGATGAAACATTTATTTGACCCGTTATTGTCCACTCCCGAAATTCTTGTCCTCAAGGATTTGTATAAAATGTTTGAATTTTTAACTGATTTATACAGAGACTGCGGTACTTTGGCCTTGAATATTATCTTGAAACATACCTAAGGGTAAATCATGACACCAATAGTTTTAGTGTTTGGGTTAGTCGTTGTCACAGCGTTAATTTTTGATTTTATTAACGGATTTCATGATGCCGCTAATGCTATTGCAACCGTCGTAGCGACCAAGGTTATGTCCGCTCGGTCTGCGGTGATTTATGGGGCATCCTTAAATTTTTGTGGGGCTTTATTAGGTACTAGTGTTGCCGCTACTATTGGAAAAGGATTAGTTGAGCAAGCGGCAATTACCCTACCTCTGATTATTGCGGCCTTGCTTGCCAGTATTATTTGGAACTTATTTACATGGTATTTGGGAGTTCCAACGAGTTCATCACATGCGTTGATCGGGTCAATTTTGGGAGCTGTGTTTTTTTCGACATTTAGCTCGGCTGGAATTCATTGGACATCGGTCATTGAGAAAGTTGTAATCCCGATGTTTATCTCCCCTATTTTAGGCTTAGCGATTGGATTTGTTGTGATGGCTATTTTATCTTGGATTGTGTTTAAAACTGAGATTTTAGCTTTAAAAAAACGCTTTGGCCGGCTTCAGATTTTTTCTGCGGGGTTGATGGCCTTAAGCCATGGTCATAATGATGCCCAGAAAGCGATGGGAGTTATTGCCATGGGATTAGTATTTTTGCATCCTGATCAATTATTTACGGTTCCGTTATGGGTTATTTTATCCTGTGCCACGGCCATGGGATTGGGGAGTTTATGGGGCGGATGGAAAATTATCCGAACCATTGGGGCCAAGATGGTCAAGCTTCAGCCTATTCATGGATTTGCCGCCGAAACGACGTCGGCCATTGTCATTTTGGGGGCATCTCACTTTGGAATTCCGGTGAGTACAACTCAGGTGGTGTCTTCGGCAATTTTGGGTGTGGGGGCGACGAAACGCTTATCTGCGATTAAATGGGATGTCGTTCGGCGGATTTTATGGGCATGGGCACTCACGATCCCTGCGACGTTTTGCTTAGCCGGAGTACTTGTCTTGGCGATAAAAATTTTGAGCTAGCTACGCTTCAGATTCGTCGCCTGTTTCGGCGTCAAAAAACATTTCTTCTTCGCTCATCTCTGGGTCATCATCGGGTTTATATTTTGGTTCAGGTCTCTCTAAAAATGAGACTAGTATTCGGTATATACTTCCGGCAGCCGTTGGGTCTTTGTCTTCTGTGAGCTTATCGACATGCCAACTTAGGCTGAGAGCTCTGGCATCCTTTTTTAAAGAGTGTTGAGCAAGGCCTTCAATCATATTTTTTGCTTCATTTTCGATTAACTCCTGATAATCCTTA
>CAZZBY010000027.1:0-9342 GCA_964652635.1 uncultured Candidatus Marinamargulisbacteria bacterium
GCTGTAATACGGTTGTGCAATCAGCTGCCATAGACTTCATCTCCTTCAGCTGTAGGAAACGGCTTCGCAGAACGATCCACCATACGACCCACTTTATCAAATCCAGTATCAATCGCATCTAGTGTTTTGGCAATCAATGCCTCTGTGCTTTCCTTCACATTTTGGATAACATGCTCATTATCTTGCTTAAATTGCTTAAGCTTTTCGCGAGTTTCTTTACCGGATCTAGGGGCAAGTAAAATTCCACCAACCACACCGATCACAGCTCCCAATAAAACCCCACCAACAAACGAAGATGATCTAGACATAAACGACTCCTTTAAAATGATGAGAAAATCACCCCATCATACTCAGACAAAAATATAATGGGGCATTATACACAAGATATAATGGTTGCAAAATACACCCCTCAAATAAAAGAAGCAGACAGCATCACCCCAAAACTACAAACGGCAAGTATGCCCGTTCAAAATTGAATAAATCCAGAATTTGATTTAGGTCGGGTATACCCATCTGATAAAATAAAAAAATGCACCATCCCCCAGCCACCATTACTGAACTCAATACCGTCATCAAACATATCCTAGACGAAGACCCCCTCCTCACCCACATCTGGATTACCGGCGAAATCACCAGTTACAAGCTCTACGGTCGCATGGCCTATCTCACTCTCTCAGATACCAATTCAAGCGTGCAGTGCGTCATATACTCCAATACTCTCAGCATCCTGCCCGTCGACCCTCAAGTCGGAATCACCGTGTTTGCCGTCGGGAAAATCACATATTTTCAAAAAAAAGGGTCGCTCACCTTCCAAATCAACTATATGAACACCCAAGGCGTAGGCGAACTCAGCAAGGAATATGAGCAACTCAAAGCCAAACTAACTCAAGAAGGGATTTTTGACGAAACCCGAAAGAAAGCACTCCCAAAATACCCGTCTAAAATTGCATTAATTACAAGCCTTCATTCAGCCGCAATGTGGGATTTTGTCAGTCTATCTAAAGCCCGCATGCCCCATGTCAAATTAGTAATCATCCCAGCCACAGTCCAAGGTCCAACGTCCCCCCACTCCATCATGCAAGGATTAGAGGCTGCCCAAAGACTTGCCGGCATCGACATCACCGTCATTGTGAGAGGTGGCGGATCCAAGGAAGATTTAGCTTGGTTTAACCAAGAAGACATCGTCCGAAAAATTGCCACATGTCCCATCCCCACCGTCACCGCTATCGGCCACGATATCGACCACACGCTCTCTGATATGGCCTCCGATATCTCAGCTCCCACCCCCAGTGCCGCTGTTCATCACATTGCCCAGCATTTCACCCAATTAAAGTTTCAACTCCCGCTTCAACTTGCAAGTATCCTAAGCCAACTTACTTACAAAAATATCCACCTCAAAACCCAAGTCATTGGACATATCACCAACGCTAAAACCGAGCTCAAAAACCGACACAAAACACTGTCCACGACACTGATCTCACTATTGGATCGAATCCATTCCTCTAATCCCTTGCGAAAACTCATGCAAGGCTATAGTATTGCCACCGATTTAGAGTCAAAAAACCCGATTAAATCCATTCATGATGTAATCGAAAATGATACCATCGTTATTCAAGTAATTGATGGTCAAATCAACGCAAAGGTGACATCAATCTGTGAACATCGACCACAAAATTAAAGTCATCGAATCTAAAATCATTCAACTCGAATCCGACAACGTCGATTTTGAAAAATCATTGTTGCTATATCAGGAAACTCTCAAAGAAGCTAAAAGCGTATTAGATCAGCTCAATCAGTATCAAGAGACTCTCACGGTGCTCAATGCAGACACCCAAGAGTTAAGCGAAATAAGCATTTCCCATGACCACTAATACAATGATCACCTCATTGATCAAGTTTTGCGAAAAAAATCGCCCTATCATCACCCAAACACTGCAAAAATATCTCACCGCATCACATCCCTTTAAAGCCCAAAATCGGCTTCAAAATGCCATGGTTTATAGCAGTATTGGAACATCTAAACAGTATCGCCCCCTTCTCACCATCGCAAGTCATCACCTATTCTCAAATCAAGTCGATGCCATACTCCCCTTAGCGGCTGCCATCGAAATGATCCATAGTTACTCTCTTATCCATGATGATTTACCCGCCATGGATAATGACACTTTAAGGCGCGGAAAACCCACCTGCCACATCCAATACGACGAAGCCACCGCCATCCTCGCAGGAGACACCCTCCAATGCCTGGCTTTCGAACTACTGGCCACTCAACTCCCAACTACATTTGAAGCCAAAGAGTGCCTCACCGCCATCACCTATCTCTGCCAAACACTAGGCATAAATGGCATGGCTGGCGGACAACAAATGGATATTGATGCTACCAACACTCCTATCACTGAACCCACTAAAGATTACTTAACTCACATGCACCAACTCAAAACCGGGGCTCTCATTCGGAGCTGCATCGTCATTCCTGCCATTCTCAATCAAGCAAGTCCAGAAATCCAAAAACATCTCACCGACTATGCCACCCACCTAGGGTTATTATTCCAAATCACCGATGATATCTTAGATGAAACTCCAAGTGCCAACTTAGGCAAAACTGCCGGCAAAGACAGTAGCCAAAACAAACTGACTTACATCCAGATCTACGGGATAAACACCACCAAAGCAATGGCCAATGCCGAAGCAAAGGCCGCCAAAGAAAGTCTTCAGCAACTTCCCTTTAAAAAGGCCTCTATCCAAATCCTCAATGATTTTGTCGATTTCACCATCCAACGCAACTCATGATTATTTTAGCGACAGCACTTCTAAGTTTTTTTTGCTCTCAAACCCTCAAAATTATTTTATTTACCATCAAAAAAGAACCTCTTACCCTCAACACAATCCTCACTCCAGGAGGAATGCCCTCTACTCACTCCGCGCTAGTCTCCGGATTAACCGTGAGCATCGCCATTAATCAAGGCATCCAATCCAGTGACTTTGCCATCGGTGTCACCATCTCCATTATCGCGATTTACGATGCCATCGGAACCCGACACCTCATCGGGCAACATGCCAAAATTCTCAATAAAAACCTTCCTCAAAACTGCCCAAAACTGATGATTCGAGTTGGCCATACCCCCACCGAAATGGCCGCCGGGGTTGTCCTAGGAATTGCCATTGCGTTACTATTGTCCCTAGTATGATGACTCGCAATTTACTCCACTCTCTTGACCTTCCATCAGGCTTAAAATCCCTATCTTTAGAGGAATACGAACAGTTATCCTCTGAAATACGAGAGTCCCTCATCACCATCTGCACCTCCTGTGGAGGACATTTAGCCTCCAACTTAGGTATCGTTGAACTCACTATCGCCCTTCATACCATCTTTGACAGCCCCAAGGACCGCTTGGTGTTTGATACCACGCACCAATGTTATGTCCATAAGATGCTCACCGGAAGACTCAAGCAAATGATGACCATCCGGCAAGAAGGGGGCCTCTCCGGATTCGCCAAAATCGCCGAAAGTGAGCACGATAGCTTCGGAGCCGGGCATGCCTCCACCGCCCTTTCCGCCGCACTAGGAATGGCCCATGCCCGTAATATCAAAAAGGAAAATTACTCCATCGTCGCTATCGTTGGAGATGCATCACTCTCAGGTGGAATGGCTTACGAAGCGATCAATAATGTCGGTAAATTAAGCGGAAACTTTATCTGTATCCTCAATGATAACAACATGTCCATTTCACGCCCCGTTGGAAATATGTCCCATTACATCACCAAACTTCGCACCTCCAGCAGCTACAACCTTGCCAAAGACCAATTTGAGCGCATTTTCAAAAAAATCCCTAAAATCGGTAACCCCCTCCTAAGAAAAATCGAAAAAACCATAGACCGAATGAGAAACCTCATTTTAGACATAAAAATCGGCGTCATTTTTGAAGAATTTGGATTTAGATATTTAGGCCCCATCGATGGTCACAACATCCCTCTCCTGATGGGGGCTCTAGACTACGCTAAATCGTATAATGGCCCCATTATGATTCATATCATTACCACCAAAGGAAAAGGCCACCATCCCGCCGAATTAGACCCAATTAAATTTCATGGAATATCTCCCAAAGCACCAATCTCTCAAGCAACAGCAATGACCACTTCCAAAAAAGTCCTCACTTACACCGAAGTCTTCGGCCAATCCATGATTAAAATTGCCGAAAAAAACCCCAATATCGTCGTGATCACCCCTGCAATGAAAAGTGGTAGTGGCCTAGACGAATATGCCGAAAAATTTCCAGCCCAATTTTTTGATGTCGGCATCGCCGAAGAACATGCCATCACCTTCGCAGCCGGCCTCTCCCGAGCCGGAGTGACCCCCGTCGTCGCCATTTACTCCACATTCCTCCAACGCGGATATGACCAACTGATCCACGATGTCTGCCTCCAAAATCTCCCCATGGTCTTCGCCATCGACCGCGCAGGCCTAGTCGGAGAAGACGGTGCAACTCACCATGGGGTCTTCGATTACGCCTACCAGCTCCACATCCCCAATATCACCATCCTCGCCCCCAAAAATGGTGCCGAACTCGAAGCCATGCTCAACTGGGCAGTCAATCAAAAGAAAATTGTCTCCATTAGGTACCCCAAAGGGGGTATCGCCGACACCAACGATCAACCCGCCTTCAACACAGATTTCACCAAAGCCGAAGTCATCACTTGCTATCAACAAAATTCCACCGTCACAAAGGTCGCCATCATCGCCGTTGGATCCATGGTACCCGCTGCCAAAGAAGCCGCCGAAATCGCCGCTACCGAAGGATTTAATTGTAGCGTCATCAACCTCAGATCCATCAAACCTCTCGACACAGAGACACTCACCCCAATCCTCCAAAAAGCCAATCACATCATCATCATCGAAGAAGGCTGTAAAATCGGAGGGGTCAACACCTATATCATGCAACAGTTTCAGCACCTCAATAAGGCCCACTCACAGTGGCACATTATGGGCATCGATGACAAATTTATCGACCACGGCAAAATCCAATCGCTAAGACATCATGCACATCTGGATACGCAAGGGATTTTAGAGACGCTTCGGACATTTGGGGACTGTTGCGAAATACCCCAGATCTGCAATTGATCGCAATGCGCAGACTATACCTAGATCCAAATAAAATGCGATATAATCATCGACAGCACACAGTCGTTCTGGACCATATTCCCCTTCCTAGAAGGGGTGGCACGCAAAGCGTGACGGGGTAGTCCCCAAGACTCAGGCATTACTGGAAACACTTAACTTGTGCAAATGTACAAATGGGATATTCCGCAACAGTCCCAAGAGGAGAATGATCTTCTCCAACCAACCTAGCCGCTATAACCTCAGTTAGTGCCTTCCAGCTTTCACGTCCGCTCGGATTTTTTCCAAATCAGGCTTCAACAAAATCCGAATTCGACGGTTTTTCGCACGACTCGCCACATCCGTATTAGGAACAGCCGGTTTGGTCTCTCCATACCCCACCACCATAAATCGGGCAGGATCAACCCCCTCCTCCTGAAAATACCGCACCACCGAAGCCGCACGCGCCGATGATAGCTCCCAATTAGATGGATAGATCCCCGCCCGAATCGGAATATCATCTGTATGCCCCTCTACAAGCACTGCAGCGTCACTTTGAAGCAATGAGGTAGCAATAACCTTTAAAACCTGCTTAGACTCCAGCTTAAGCTCTGCACGGCCCGTTTCAAACAATAAGGCCTCTCCCAAGTTCACTTCCAACTGATTGTCCTTAAATTTGACCCCCACCTTATCCGCCAACCCAAACTTCACCGCTAAATCCTCAATTTGAGACTTCATCTTAGCGAGTTTTTTAACTTCAATATTTAAAAAATCCGAAAATCCCAACTTAGTCGGAGTTTTACTTTTAGTAGTTAATAACGATTCACTCAGTGACACCGCGCCTTCACGATATTCCACAGGCTTAATTTCAGACACCGAAAACAAATATACAAATAAAATTAAAAGCAAAGTCACCATGTCGGAATACGACACATAAAAATTTTCGACATGGCCTCCTAATTTCTTACTCATAATAATTAATTGGTTTCAAATTTTTTCAAATACAACCGATCTTTCTCTGTGACCAAGGAATAGATTTTTTCTCTCACAACAATGGGAAGCTCCCCTTTTGCAATCGACATAATCCCTTCAATCAAAATTTCCTTATGTAGCCGCTCGGCATAACTCGCCACCCGAAGTCGGTCCGCCAACGGCAAGAAAATCAGGTTAGACGCACCAACCCCATAAAATGTGGAAACCAATGCTGTCGCCATATTAGGCCCAACACTCTTTGGATCATCTAAGTGAGACAATAATTGCACCAATCCCAACAAAGTTCCAACCAAGGCCAATCCCGGGGCATACTTCGCAATTTGCTCAAAGTAGTGAATCCCCATCTCATGCCGTTTTTCAGAGCTTTCCACCATTTCTCGAAGCATCAAGCGAATATGATCTGGATCCGTTTTTTGCTGGATTTGCATCACCGCATAGCGTAAAAAATTATCGCTGGTATTTCGAATATCTTCCTCAAGAGACGGAAGACCTTGCCGATGAATTTTGTACGACATCTTAATCAAAAACAAAATATCCGCCCTGTGATTTCGAGTCTTAGGAAAAAATAAAACTTTAAACCAGACCCCAATCATCTTCATTTGCGAAAACGGAAAATTAATCAAAGTAACAGCCAAAATACCGCCACCCACGACAATTAAGGCTTCTTTACTAAAGAATAAAGTCGTGGCCCCTGTCGCAACAACCGTTTCATAAAAAATACCGATAATCACTAAAAAGCCTAAAAAAATCGAAATATCCATGAGCTACCTCAGCATTAACTAATTGTAAAAACCAATACAACCACTATTTAAACATAAAAAAACAACAATACAAACTACAAAACTGCCGCAGAATACGTCAGATGTGCAATTGATCGGCGGACATGCACCATCAAAGAGGCGTAGATTCGCAACAGCATCATGATCACAATGCGCCAATAGCAACTTCACAAGTCTCTTGAAGGGCCCGTGCTGCAGTCCTAATTTCATCATCCTCTTCTAATTTATGAACAGAAATAGCTGCACCAAAATGAATCAAAACCTCACCAGAAGACGCCAAATAGCGATGCTTAGGTAAAATCTCAAATGCCCCCTTTATGCGACACGGGACTACCGTCGCTCCCGTCCGAACCGCCAATTGAAAGGCTCCACGCTTAAATGGCTGCAATCGACCATCCAGTGTTCGAGTCCCTTCAGCAAAGAACACCATCGATAATCCTTTAGCCAACGGTGCTTCCAGCGATTTTAACGTATCAATCGCAGTTTTTCGATTTTGACGGTCGACCGGAATATGCTGCTGCACCCTCATCGCATGACCTAACAAGGGAACCTGATACAGTTCACGCTTAAAAATAAAAGTAATTTTACGGGGACATGTAATTTGATGAATTAAAATATCCAAAGCACTTTGGTGGTTAGACACAATAATGACAGGTCCAGATTTGGGAATATTTTCGACACCTGTTACGGTTAATTTGAGTCCACACAAACGAAAAGCCCAGCCTAAAAACAAGGCTCCCAACCAATAATTATCCGCCGATCTAGATTTGCGAAATCGTAAAATCGTCTGATCAATAACATAGTGAATCACAAACGATGCTACAACTAAACTCATGACAAAAAAGGTGAAAAAAATCCGAAACACAAGAGACATAAAGCAAATCCTATCACAAACTGACCAAGGACAGTATCCTTCAAATCGGGTAATATTATCCCATATCACTATTGTTAAAAAATTGTTTTTTTAATGAGGAAAGAACATGAATCCACTCATCCATTCAATTTCAGGAACTCGCGGCATTATCGGAGAAAACCTCCACCCAAACATCGCCCTCAACATGGGAATTGCATTCGGGGTGCTCATGGGTAAGGGACCAGTAATCATCGGAGGAGATACCCGCACCTCCCACACCATGCTCAAAAGTGCCGTTATTGCCGGGCTCACCGCTGTAGGAACAGATGTCATTGATATCGGCAAAGTCCCCACCCCCACCGTCCAACAAATGATCAGACGCTTTCAAGCCAAAGGAGGAATCGTCATCACAGCCTCTCATAACCCCGTTATTTGGAACGGAATTAAACTCATGAATGATACAGGCTCATTTTTAACCGAAG
Source organism: uncultured Candidatus Marinamargulisbacteria bacterium (assembly GCA_964652635.1). Classification (GTDB taxonomy): domain Bacteria; phylum Margulisbacteria; class Marinamargulisbacteria; order SXXA01; family SICP01; genus CAMCZW01. The sequence goes on from CAZZBY010000027.1 coordinate 8,203, forward strand.
CCCAATTTGAGCAATTTAACCAAGTCCTAAACGTCCCTAAAACAAACCTCAATAAATGGGATGCAATCGGAAAAGTCACTACTGTTGATGATGCCTTAGATCATCACATCGATCTAATTTTATCAAAAATCGATACAACATCCATTACAAAGGCCAATCTCCGCATCATCATCGATCCCAATAATGGTGCCGGCTGTGTCGCCGATCAAAAGCTGCTCGATCGACTCAATGTGCAATACACCATCCTCAATCAGGACCCCAACGGTCAATTTGCACATGATCCCGAACCTCTCAAACAAAATATCACCCAAATCGTCACATCCCTCAAAAATGGTCAATTTGACATCGGATTTGTCCAAGATGCCGACGCCGATCGTTTGATCATTCTTGATGAAATCGGCCGATTTATTGGTGAAGATTATTCTCTAGCATTTTGCATTGATTACATCTTGTCCGAAGTCAAAGGCAAAGATAAAAAAGTCGTCGTCAATTTATCCACATCGGCTGTCATTGATTGGATTGCTAAAAAACACGGTGCCACCCTCACCCAAACCAAAATCGGAGAAACCAATGTCACCGAAGGCATCAAACAAATAGGTGCCCAAGTCGGTGGTGAAGGCAATGGAGGAATCATCTACCCCGCCATCGGATGGGGCCGCGACAGCCTCGTTGGCATCGTGATCGCCCTCAAACATTTAGCCGAAAAAAAACAAAAAGTCTCAGAAATTGTCGCCACATATCCTCAATTCATTATGCTTCGAGAAAAACAATCTCTATAAAAACGTGAGGACGTTGCCCCATTTTTACAAAAAGTCAAAACCGCATTTCCAAGTGCATCCTTCAACACCTTAGATGGCGTTAAAGCAACACTAAGCGATGGCTGGGTTCATGTCCGGCCATCCAATACCGAGCCCATTGTACGGATTTTTATCGAAGCACCGACCATCGATAAAGCCAAGCAGTACTTAGCTCAATTGACACTTTAAGGCATCAAATTAGACCTGGCTACTACCTCCCACTTCAGGAAGACTTGACAAGCCGGAAATATCAAGCGTAGTCCCATCCGGACGTTGAGCAAGAGGAACCGCATAGATATATTCAAGCTGTTCTTGTCGAGCTAAAGGTATATATATCTCATCC
>CAZZBY010000028.1:0-9319 GCA_964652635.1 uncultured Candidatus Marinamargulisbacteria bacterium
GGCTCAATAATCGCACCACCAAACTCCCCAAACGTTGTAACCGTTTTTTGACAATCGAGAAATGCTCGGTTTGCAAAATCGGACGCTCCCCAATCACAAAGTCCGCTTTTCCCTCGATAATGGGTCGGACAAGAGTCGGGATATCCGCCGCAGAATACTGATTATCCGCATCCGTATTTACAATAATGTCCGCACCCAGACGAAGACAGGATTCAACCCCCGTCATAAATGCCCTGGCCAATCCCTGATTGTAAGGATGCCGAATCACATGATGGGCACCATATCGGAGTGCAATCTCAGATGTCTGATCGGTACTACCATCATCAATCACTAACCACTCGACACTGGTTACTCCATCAATATGCATCGGAAGTTCAGCGAGAGACACCGGCAAGGACTCTGCTTCGTTAAAGGCTGGAATTTGGATAATAACTTTCATTCTAAAACACTCCCATTCAAACGCAACATAATGCTGTCATGTACATGCGCTAAAAACGGAGTTCGAGGGACTTCGTAAGAAAGAACCATAAAAAAAGCCATGTAAAATACCGCATGAGCCATTAACCATCGATGAGGGTGTGTAAGTAGAGACTCCCAATATTTTGCAACCGACAGGTAGGCGGTCAACAAAAGCAACAATAACAATAAGGACAAAGCACACACAAAGACGACAGATTGCTCCGCTTCTTTAGAAAATTGAAACCAATACACAGTCAATAAAATTCCAAAAAACAACGCTGTAAACCCAGTCATTTTAGATGCTCTGGCCCTAAATTCAGGGCGAGGCAGCCCCTCAGTAAACGCATAATGTCCCATCAGCATAATCAATGTCGGAAATACGTAGGCAATATATCTCCCAAGCTTGGTATGTCCCGACAAAGAAAACAAAATCAAACAAGGTAAAAAAGACGCCATTAAAAATTGATACACTCTATCTTTTTTAAACAACTCAACAAAGTGACGATTAAAAAATGAAGTCATCATCACAAATGTATGCGGTAGCAAGCCCACAAATACGTATAACGAAAACCCATAAAAATCACCTCGGTACGTCGCATTTTTACGAGTCGATTTCACAAATCGCCCAGTATTGTCATAAATAAATGATTTCACAAATGACATCCCATGTGTATCGGCTTGAGAAATAAACCACGGCAAATTCACGGCCAAAACCACCAGTGACGCCGCAACAATATCCAGTATTGACTGCAGGAAAGAGCGAGGATAAATAAAATGGGTAAAAATCATTAAAATTCCCATTAACCCAAAGCAAATCGAAAAGCGACTCAAGCTTCCCATCGCAAGCAACATCACCGACGTCCAAAAATATCCACGCCTCTGAGAGTGAACATACATCAGATAAAACCCGCAAAATCCAAAATAAAGCACCGCAGCCGGCCAGTCATACATCGGAGTCCGAGATAAATACACAAACATCAAACTAGTCGATAGCAAGTACACATTAAATCGGGCTAAAGACTCAGAGTTCCACAGCCGAACCGAAAAAAAATACATCAATCCACAGGCGGCAATTCCCATCGATAAATTGAAAAAATTAAGCATATAAAATGAATAGGGTGAGAATTTCAAAAATAAGGCTGATCCCCACACAATCAATGGCCCATGAGCTTGATCATTGAGGTTCCCCAAGAAGTGATTATTTTGAGCAAGAATTGCAGCTGAATCCGCCCAGTTTTTAACATCACCATCGGTCAGAGGGTAATGAATAAATGGGACGCTTAACATCACAAAAACTGTGACGAGCATGACAAGGAATTGCAAGACAGACTTTGACATGAACAATCCTTTACTTGACGAGGTGTAAAAAAGAAGGTTAGCATACCTTACCAATCTTTTGTGTAAACTACAAAGGAAATATAAAATCAAAATAATCACTATCGACACGAAAGTATCTCGGGCATTTTGCCTGAATTAGTGATGAATCAGGAGCAAAGCATGTCCGAAACTAAGACAAAAGACGTATCTGCACAAAATTCAAATTCTACCCAACAACAAGAGGAAAGTAGCAATGTCATTTCAATGAGGCAATTGCTTGAGTGCGGAGTTCACTTTGGTCACCAAACCAAACGCTGGAATCCCAAAATGAAGCCTTACATCTTCACCTCAAGAAATGGGATTCACGTCATTGACCTTCAACAAACCATTAAATTAATCCATGATGTCTATGAACTCGTTAAGGTCATTGCAAGCAAAGGTGGAACAGTTCTCTTTGTTGGAACCAAAAAACAAGCCCAAGAAGCCATCCAGATTGAAGCCGAAAGATCTGGTATGCCCTATGTCAACCACAGATGGCTAGGCGGAACCCTCACCAACAATCTTACGATTCGTCAAAGCATCAACAAAATGAAAAAATACACCCAAATGAGAGACAATGGAATGCTTCAAAAGCTATCCAATAAAGAGTCATCCAGAATTTCAAAGCGTCTGGCAAAATTGGAATACAGTTTAACCGGGATTAAAAACATGGTTGCAATGCCATCGATTCTCTTCGTCATTGACACCAAAAGAGAGCAATTGGCTATCAAAGAAGCACATAAATTAGGTATTCCGATCATTGGTATCGTTGACACCAACGCAGACCCTAACGAAGTGCAATACCCAATCCCAGCCAACGACGATGCAATCCGAGCCATCCGACTGCTTTGCAACATCATTTCCAGAGCCGTCCTTGAAGGACGAGGTAACCATGAGGCTGCCAACTTTGAAAAAGTAGAAGAGCAATTAATGCAACTTAGCAAAGAAAATGATCCAGCCGAAATCGAAGGGTTGATCGAAGAAAAAGAGTAATAAGGAGAATCTCATGTCCATTACAGCAGAACAAGTAAAAGAACTTAGAGAAAAAACAGGCGTTGGGATGATGGATTGCAAAAATGCACTATCCCAATCTTCAGGTGACTTTGAGAAAGCAATGCAAATCCTAAGAGAAAAAGGGTTAGCCGCAGCCGCAAAAAAATCAGATCGGTCCACCAACGAAGGTCGAATTTTTACAGCTGTCAGCCAGGATCGTGCCCAAGGAGTCATCCTCGAAATGAACTGCGAAACAGACTTTGTTGCGGGCAATGACCAATTTATCGAATTTGGACAGAGCGTAGCCAACGCAGTTCTCAACTCCAATGTGACTGGGATAGAGTCCATTGGCCAAGTCGATATTGCAGGGCGAAAATTGTCCGATATTCTCCCGGAGAAGGTATTAAAACTAGGTGAAAATATTTCCTTCAAAAAAGTCCAAAAAGTACAGGATAAAAATGTATCAGATTATGTCCACATGAATGGTAAAATTGGGGTCCTCGTCACTATCAGTGCGCCAGTCAGTGAGGAAATGGGACGCGGGATTGCCATGCATGTGGCCGCCGTTAACCCCCCCTATATTCGACGCGAGGAAGTTCCTTCCGTAGACCTAGAAGATGAACGGGCCATCATCAAGGCTCAGGTAGTGAAAGAAGGAAAACCCGAAAACATCGTTGACAAAATCGTCGAAGGAAAACTCGGAAGATTTTACAAGGAAAATTGCCTACTTGAGCAAGATTTTGTCAAAAACCCTGAAGTCATTATTAAAAATTATCTTCCACAAGGAACAACGGTCAACCAAGCCATCCGCTTTTCCCTAGGATAAATTGTTGGTGGAATTTACACTCCATCAATTTCCAGAGCCGGCACGATATTTTGAAGAGATAGAGTGTCGGCTTTTGGCGTCTTATGCTGTCAAAAGTAAAGATTCCAAAGGGCGTCAGTATTTCGAGCCTGACTCCCCCTCAAGAACCTGCTTCCAGAGAGACCGAGACCGTATCATCCACTCCAAGGCATTTCGAAGGCTCAAGCATAAAACCCAAGTCTTCATTGCTACCGAATCTGATCACTATCGATCCCGAATGACCCATACCATCGAAGTTGCTCAAGTATCACGGCACCTTGCCCGCCTTCTCAGGGTCAACGAAGATCTCGCGGAAGGAATAGCCCTCGCTCATGACTTAGGACACACCCCATTTGGACATGCCGGTGAACGTATTTTAAATCAACTCATGAAGCCTTATGGTGGCTTTGAACATAATCTTCAAAGCCGGCGCATCGTCGATGAACTCGAAGAAAAATACCCCATGTTTAGCGGATTAAATCTTACCATTGAACTCCGAGATGGCTTAATAAAGCATAAAACTCCATGGGACCACCCTGATCAGTCCCAAGGGTTTCATTCTCTCGAAGCCGAAGTCTGCAATATCTCCGACGAAATTGCTTACAACAACCATGACATCGACGATGGCCTCAGGGCAGGACTCCTCCAAGAGGAAAAGTTAGAAACCGAAGTTACCCTATGGAAAGAGGCAAAAGCTCATGTTGAAAAAAACTACACCAATCTCACCGATCGACATCGAAAAACACTTATTAACAGCTACCTCATTGCCTCTCAAATCCAAGATGTCACCCAACAAGCCATGACCAATATTCAAAAAAGCGGCATTCACACGATTGAAGACGTTCAAACCATCAAAAAGGAAATGGTCAGTTTCAGCCAAGAAATGAAGGAAAAAAATTCAGAACTCAGGCAGTATTTATTTAAACACTTCTACTTCCACAGCGACGTCTATCGAATGAATCAAAAAGGACAAAAAATTATCAAGGAATTATTCGAAATATTCACTTCAGACGTCCATTTACTCCCCGAAAGGTACCAAGAAAAAATAAAAGCAAGTCCATCGAAGGAGCGCGTCATCTGCGACTACATTGCAGGTATGACCGATGTCTACGCTAAAAAAGAGCACAACCAACTCCTAAAATAATAACCTCCTCTGGGGATGATTTTACAATCACCAGTACACATGTTAGAGTCGGACCGAAACAAAATTGATTAGGAGGTCATTCATGTCAGTATCAGTCGTAACAGACGCCACATTTAAAGCTGAAGTACTATCAGTGTCCCAAAAGGCAGTTCTAGTCGATTTTTGGGCACAATGGTGCGGGCCATGTAAGATGCTAGCTCCCATTTTAGCTTCAATCGCAGAAAAACGATCTAGGGATATCAAAATATGCAAAATTGATGTTGATTCCAATGTCGAATCTGCACAAAACTTCCAAATTTCCAGCATCCCATGCTGCGTAATTTTCAAGGATGGAAAAGAAGTTGGTCGAATTATTGGCCACCGTCCAGAAGTGGCAATGAACGAAGAAATTACTAAAATACTTCAAAAAGCATAAGATAAGCCTTGATCTGCGGTGCTAAATTTGATAGATTCTGACGTAAAACGTTAAACAAAGGGAGTCAGGTCTATGGCAATCAACAAGCCTGAGAGAAAGCTATATAAAATAGGGTATCTAACGAAGAGGCTAGGCATTACCCCGCGGACCATTCGATATTATGATCAAATGGGGTTACTCCCACATGTCAAAAGAAGCGAAGGGAATGTCCGATTATTTGATGACGAAGATTTAGAAATCATCAAAAAAGTCCGTCGAATGCAAAAAGAAGAGTTTTTACCTCTCGATGTCATTAAGGAACGCTTATTCGGGAAAGAAGGTGCAAGCCAAAATCATCATATCGCTGTAATCACAGACAGCACAGCGGTATTTCCAAAAGAGTTATCTAAAAACCTCAATATTCATGTGATTCCAATCAAACTCACCGTCAATGGAAAGGTGCTCGACGATGATGGAAAAATATCCGAAGCCGAGTTTTGGAAAAAAGTAGACAAAGGCAAGGCCGAACTCAAAACAACTCCCCCCACTGTCGAGGAGTTTAAAGAAAAATATTTATCACTCAAAAAGCTTGGATTTAAAAAGATCTATTCGATTCATTTATCCAGCTCATTATCTGATACATTTCAAAATGCGCAGGCAGCTGGAGAGCAAGTGTCCGACGAGCTAGACATTATCGCGATCGATTCCAAAACCACTGGTGCAGGTCTGGGCTTATTTGTCATCCAAGTAGCTGAAGCCTTATACAAAGGGGAGTCTGGACAGCAATTAGAAGTCTTTATCGCAAAACAAATCCCCCTCATCTACTACACCACCATGGTCAACGAGTTACGCTATCTTGCTCACAATACCAAAGTCGACGAAACCGAAGGGTATCAACAGCCAAAGCTAGTCGAAAAGTTATATCAATTCAAACCTATTTTTACATTAAAAAATAATGGAGAAATTGATATTATTGATTGTGTAAAAACTCAAGAGGAAGCCTTTGATATTTTACTTAACCACGTCGAGCAGGAGTACATAGCCCGTGGAAAATACGCAAAATATATCATGCTGACCTACAACTATCTCTATGGAGAAGCAGTTGAAGTCAGCAACCGAATTCGAAAAATCTGTCCAAATACACAGATTTATCTCGAAGAAGGATGTACTGCATTAACAACGTATCTTGGACCTGAAACATTAAGTGTTTCAATTGCCTAAACCACAAAAGGAATAGACGATGCCAAAAGAAAAGAAGTCGGTTTTGCATGCCCTAATCGAAGTCAAAGTCCGCCCACAAAAAGCACGGGGCTATCATATGATGGCCCAGCGGATTGCCCGCCATGATCAAGTCAAAAATGTGTACTTGATGTCAGGGGTATACGATTTACTGATTAGCGTAGAAGGAGATACTCTCGAAGAAATTTCGGACTTTGTTTCAGATAAATTGGCTCCAATCGAGCATGTCCAAAGTACAATCACACATTTTGTGCTCAAAAAATATAAAGAAAACGGAAAATTACTGACATCGGACGATGAACTGGAAAGGTTAGCTGTATCTCTATGAGCCCAGGCTTTTCCGACCGACTGGAAACCATCCCTCCGTCCGGAATCCGGGCGTTTTTTGAGTTAGTGATTGGGTCAGAAGATATTATTTCACTAGGAGTAGGGGAACCCGACTTCCCAACACCCTGGGCCATCCGAGAAAAAGCCATTTCAGCCATTGAAAAAGGAAACACATCCTACACCTCTAACGCAGGGCTTAAAGAATGCCGCCAGGCCATTTCAGGATATTTAGAAAGCCGATTTGGCACACACTACAATGCCGACACCGAAATTATTTTAACATCAGGTGTTTCCGAAGGTGTTGATATCGCATTACGGGCCATCCTCAATCCAGGAGATGAAGTCATCGTACCCGAGCCTGGGTATGTCTGTTACCCACCCCTCATTCAGTTATGTGGGGCCAACTCTATACCCGTAGAAACCCACGAAACCAAATTTATCCCAGACCCAAAAACAATCGCCGAAAAAATCACCCCAAAAACAAAAGCCATTGTAATTTGCTCGCCAAATAACCCCACCGGGACTGTCATCCCAAAAGAAGCGTTAGAGCAAATTGCTCAATTGGTGATTAAGCATGATTTATGGGTATTATCCGACGAAATCTATGCTGAGTTATGCTATGGCCCCTATACCAGCATGGCTTCCATCAAAGGCATGAAAGAGCATACGATCCTCCTCAGCGGCTTCTCTAAAGCCTTCGCAATGACAGGGTGGAGGCTCGGTTATCTATGCGGATCCGCAGAAATCGTAAAGCGGGCATTAAAAATCCATCAATATAGCGCATTATGTGCCCCAATCATTGCCCAAATTGCTGCAATAGAAGCCTTAAAAAATCCCGAAAAAGAAATTGAAAAAATGAAAGCATCGTACCAAATTAGACGAGATTTGTATGTAGCCGGCATGAATAAAGTGGGCCTTAAAACTCAAGTTCCTGAAGGGGCATTTTATGCATTTACTAATATTTCAAGTACAGGTCTCACCTCTCACGAATTTGCAATTAAATTACTCAGAGAAAAAAAAGTTGCCGTCGTTCCAGGCACAGCATTTGGAGCTTCAGGAGAAGGGTATATTCGAGCATGTTACGCCACCGAAGAAGGTGAGTTAATCGAGGCAATAGCACGGATTAAAGAGTTCATAAAAGAGTTAAAAAAATAGAGGGGTAATATGAATTTATTAGATATTTTTATCCTTATTTGCATTGTGATGAGCGGTCGAGATGGCTATAAATCCGGTATCATTAGCATGATTACCGAATTAGCTGGATTTATTGGAGGTGCTTTTTTAGGGATTATTTATGCTCCTACACTGGCCGAGTATATCTATACAAAATTTGGACTTAATCTCACAGTTGGAAACTTCATCGTTTTTTTTAGCATTTGGGGATTAGTAATTCTTCTGATGACAGCATTCGGGAAATTAGCGACTAAAATTTTAGCATTTCCGATCATTGGCACTCTCAATCAAGTCACAGGTTTTGTGTTAGGAGCAGTGAAGGGATTATTGATCAGTATCCCTTTCCTAGTTCTGATTTCGTATTACCATCCCGAATTAATAGATAGATCCGCATGTGTGAGGCCATTTCAGAAAGTGTTATACACACTAAGCCACCATTTTTTCAACGAATATGATACCAGTTTATCGCCTGAGCTATGATATAATCGCGCAAAATATTCTGAAAAATTTTGGAGTAAACTATGTGGAAAGGATTAATCCATCATTATAAAGGCTTTTTGCCAGTTACTGACTCAACCCCAATTGTCTCATTAAGTGAGGGAAATACCCCTCTTATTCCTATTGACAACCTCGCCAAAACCTGGGGAGTCAAAGCCAAATGGTATATAAAATACGAAGGTTTAAATCCTACAGGATCATTCAAGGATAGAGGTATGACAATGGCGATCACCAAGGCAAAAGAAGCCGGTGCAAAGATGGTCATGTGTGCATCCACAGGCAATACATCAGCAGCAGCAGCAGCCTACGCCGCAAAAGCAGAAATGGCCTGCTGCGTGATTATACCAGAAGGCAAAATCGCATTAGGGAAATTAGCCCAAGCGATGATGTACGGGGCCATTGTTCTCCAAATTCAAGGCAATTTTGATAATGCCCTAAAAATGGTAATTGATATCTGCAAAGACTCTCCCATTACCCTCGTCAACTCCGTCAATCCATACCGAATTGAAGGTCAAAAAACCGGTGCTTTCGAAATTGTAGATGCTCTAGGAGATGCCCCCGATTACCACTTTATCCCGGTTGGAAATGCCGGAAACATCACAGCCTATTGGAAAGGCTATCAAGAGTACTTCGATCTCAAAAAATCAACAAAAAAACCAAAGATGATGGGCTTTCAAGCCGAAGGTGCCGCCCCCATTGTCCGAGGCTACCCCATTGAAAACCCCGAAACCATCGCCACCGCCATCCGAATTGGAAATCCAGCGACATGGCAAGGGGCAGTCGCAGCACAAAAAGAGTCCAATGGCATCATCGATCTCGTTACTGATGATGAAATTACAGACGCTCAAATTCAACTCGCAAAATTAGACGGTATATTTTGCGAGCCTGCATC
>CAZZBY010000029.1:0-9304 GCA_964652635.1 uncultured Candidatus Marinamargulisbacteria bacterium
GATAACCGTAATAACGATTTCATCCTGAAGTTTGTCATCAATGACAGACCCAAATAAAATATTGGCATCAGGGTCCACCGCACTATAAATGACATCAGCTGCATCATGAACTTCATGGAGAGACAAGCTTTCGCCACCAGTAATATTTAACACAACACCAGTAGCACCCTCGATAGTTTCTTCCAAAAGCGGGGAAGCAATGGCTTGTTTTGCCGCTTCAACAGCCCGGTTTTCTCCAGACGCACGCCCCATTCCCATCATCGCAGAACCAGAATTTCTCATAATAGTCCGGATATCAGCAAAGTCCAAGTTAATGAGCCCAGGAATCGTAATTAAATCCGCAATTCCCTGAACTCCATGCCGCAAAACATCATCGGCAATTTTAAAGGCATCCAACATCGACGTCATGCGCTGAACAATCTGAAGCAATCGGTCATTAGGAATAACAATTAAGGCATCAACTTCATTACGAAGAGCATCCAACCCTTGCTCAGCTTGACGATTTCGCACGGGCCCTTCAAATCGAAACGGACGGGTCACAATTGCAACCGTTAATGCCCCAATTTCCTTCGCAATTTTAGCCACAACTGGAGACGCACCTGTACCAGTCCCCCCTCCCATTCCAGCCGTAATAAAAACCATATCCGCACCTTCAAGAGCAGTCCGAATATCGTCTAAACTTTCACGAGCCGCCTCTTCACCCACAGCGGGAAGAGCCCCACCGCCAAGACCTTTGGTCAATTTCGTTCCAATTTGGAGCTTATGGTCTGCAAGAGACACATTAAGGGACTGAACATCAGTATTCACAACAAAAAACTCAACACCTTTTACCCCAGCCGCAACCATACGGTTAACCGCATTGCTACCGCCACCTCCAACCCCAATGACTTTAATGTTCGCAAATTGTCGTAAGTTTTCAGTCGTCAATGTGCATCCCCATTCATATAATTTTGGGCCAATATAACACACTCATACAAAAGTTTACATAACCCTTTTACACAGAGATTTAAATCATTTTGGTGATGAATTTTTTCCACAGAGAATCCGGTCGTGCTTGGGGAGCTAAGATAGCCCCAACCGACAATCCATAAAACACCAACCCAATCGCCGTTAATAGGCGAAAATCCTTAGACGCAACATTTAAGGAATCAGGGGGGCCAATCCGCAAGACACGGGGATAATATTTCCCAACCAAAGACAGCATTCCCGTCAACGTCGATCCACCTCCAGAAACAATCATCGGTAACTGAGCATATTCGGACGGCAATTTAGCCAAAATCAACGTTGTTAATTCATCCATTCGAGAATAGGCAATCATCGACAAATGGTGACGAGTCACTTGCTCCCGTTGACCAGATAACAATGTCACCGTCAACCGAGATGCCATCGGATCCGCCTGAGTCGCGCTCAAATCTGCATACCCTAATTTAAGCCGCTCAGCTTCGGGCAACGAAATCCCCAATACCGATGCAATGTCCGAAGTCACCGTATCCCCCCCTACCGGAAACACATACGACCACGCCAATTGGTGACGGACAAATACACTCATCCGAGAAAATCGTCCCCCCACATGAAATAGCACAACTCCCTTTTCTCGCTCAGATGTCGTCGTAACCACCTGGGCTTCGGCCAAGGGATCATAGACCATCCCAATCATTCGTCGGCCCAAATCTCGAAAAATCTGGGACACCGACAATACCGTCGAAGACAATCCATGCACAATATAACATTTAGTCTCCAGATGTCGGCCCTCCACCCCCACCGGACTTTCCATGGATTGAGCATCCACCAAATATTCCGTAGGCAACACATGCAAAATCGAGGCATCGGAGGGCTTTAAAATCTGCTTAGCTTTACGCACGCTTTCCTGGCGATCTTGCTCGGTAATTAATCCCGAATCCGATGAGGAAATACAAAACCCCGTACTCGTCGCAAAGCCTGTTCCAGCCACAGGAAGCGACACAATGACGTCATCCACCGAGCGTCCATACTGAGAAATCAGAGAATCAATCACACGGCGAATGGCCAGGGACAAGTCAAATTGAGAAACAATTTTACCCTTTTGAATCCCATTCGAGGGTACCGTAGAGTGGCAGACCATCAACACTTCTTTCTGCGACGAAATTTCGGATAAAACACCACGCACTTGCGTCGATCCAATATCAATTCCGATCACCGGACATCCGTGGTTAGTCATGATATGTCACCCATAGTTTAGGAATCATCCTCAAATCAATCACAGAAATTGTCTGATACTCCTCGGGAGTCACAATCGACAAGTACCGTTTTAAAAGTCCAAATTTATAGTCAAAGTCATTAAAACTTCCCAGTCGAATTGTCATCACATCATCCCGAATCACATCCACATCCCGAAACGACAAAATTCGATGATCAAACTCCAGTTGATTGAACACAATTTGTAACGCACGATGAGGAAATTGATGTTGAATAGCATAGACTACAGGAGTGAGCGATTGAATAAAAGGCCTATAAATAAATCCGTTTTCAACCAAATTCGCAGGAACTCCATGCACAAAAAGCAACGTCATAAATCCTTCAACTTCACCGATATTCGAAATCAAATTAAGCACCGTCCCATCCTCAGTCACAAACAAGGTTTTACCTCGCACTGGCATGCCAATCCAAGGACGCTTTTCATGAATCCGCACTCGAAGACAATGACGACTCACAATCGACAAATCCACCGACTGAATTTGGGGATACTGATGACGAAGTTTAGAAGGAAGCCTTGAAAAAAAGCGAACCCAAAAAATATTTTGGCCAACATATTGCTGAGAAAATGCCATCAACGACGAGGTGGAAAGAAAATTAGTTCCAACAAATGAAATTTGCGTCACATAAAACCGAGGATGGTATTTCCAGCCCAATAACACCAGGAGGATCACAATCACCAATAATTTTAATCGAATCGGAATCATTATTTCACTGGCTCATGATAGCGAGCACTATCCAAAATCAATTGCACCAAATCATCAAACGACCATCCATAGGCCTTAGCTTGGGCAGGTAAATCCGACAAATTGGTCATGCCGGGGACTCCATTCACCTCTAAAACAAATGGTCCATTCACAGGATGAACAATCATATCCACACGGCTCACACCACAACATTCCGTCACCTGATGAGACTGAATCGCATACTGCTGTGCAAGCATCGTAAATTCGACACTCAACTGAGCTGGAATAATAAATTCTGTTTTACCTTCAGTATATTTGGCTTCAAAATCATAAAAGCGGTTTTTAGGCCGCAATTCTAAAATTGGCAGCGCAATCAATTGACCATCCTGTTCAACAACCCCCACCGAAATTTCTGTTCCTGTAATAAATTCTTCAACCAAACAGGTCCCATAGTGAGTAAGTAACTGGGTTAACCTCACATCAAATTGAGACGCGTCATCCACAATTTCAACCCCCAAACTGGACCCTTCGTTAATCGGCTTAATAATCACGGGGAAGGGAAGATCTGCCACCAGTGGGCGACTAGCAACAGTGGCTAACCAATACGCCGGAGTAGGGATTTTTTTTCGAATCAAAGCCAGCTTTGTAAGATACTTATTCATTGTCATGACCAAAGACCGAACACCAGAACCCGTATACGGAATCCCTAAAAATTCCAAATACGCTTGAACATCGCCATCTTCACCAAATTGCCCATGCAAGACATTAAAAAAAAGATCACAGTCTACCGAAGACAATTCATGAAAAGCAGGGTCCACTTTTTGCGCCTGATACCCCAAACGAATCAAAGCTTCATACACTGCTTGCCCTGACCGAAGCGACACCTCACGCTCACGTGAAAACCCGCCACACAACACCCCAATTTTAGATTTCAAATATGGCTGATTCATGGTAAAAAGCACACCTCTGGTTCAAGTTGAACCCCTAATTTTAATTGAACATCGGCTTGAATTGACTCAATCGCAGAACGCACATCCTCAAATGACGCATCACGGGTATTCACCATAAAATTAGCATGTTGATGGGATAGTTCAAGAGTTCCAAAATCGTGCCCTCGATATCCAAGCTGCTCCAAAATCTGGCCCGCAAATTTATCCTTAGGATTTTTAAACGTACTTCCAAAGGTTTTACCTCGAAGGGGCTGCTTTGCCAAACGCTCTTGAATTCGCTCATGCACCCGAGCTCTAATCACCGCACGAGGGGTCGGTATCAGCGAAAACGAAGCCGCCACCACAATCCAAGGTTGCCGATGAAAAATACTTCGTCGATACGAAAACTCCAAGTCTTGAGGATCCATCCACACACTCTCCCCCGTTGGCAATACCACCTGAACCGATGACAAATAAGACGAAATCTCATACCCCCAACACCCAAAATTCATCACAACCATCCCACCAACAGACGCCGGAACCCCAGCTGAAAATTCGAGGCCACCCAATTCCACATCTTGCATAATCTGCATGAGGCGATTGACGGACACGCCAGCCCCCACCGTTAGGACATTTTCAGCGACATGATGAGGCACTGCATCTGGAGAGAGTTTGACAATCACTGTCTCCAACACCCCCGGCCGAATCACTGAATTTGACCCTCTACCCAGAAGTCGAAAAGGTCGCCCTTGCCGAATAAAAACGCTGGCGTCCTCCAAAGAGTCTAAAATAATAACTTCCGGAACTTGACCCGAATTTTGAAAGGAGGTCAGACGAGAAATATCAACCTGACTAAGCTTATGCATCTCTTAAACGAAGTTGCTGAAGAAGCTCAGTCCCCACCGTATGAATATCCCCAGCTCCCATCGTGATAATCATATCTCCGTCCTGAATATGCCCAAGCAAATGAAGCGCAATATCCGACTTATGCGCAATAAACATCGTTTTCGACCGCTCAGACGGCACCATTCGATCCAAGATTGCCTGGCTAGTCAACTGATCAGGATTGGCCTCATTAGCCGAATAAATATCCGTAATCACCAATTCATCTGCTGCGGAAAAACAAGTCGGAAATACATCAATCAAATCCCGAGTACGGGAATACCGATGAGGTTGAAAAATACACACTAATCGGCGGCCAAAGCTATCTTTAATTCCCTTAAGGGTCGTTTCAATTTCTGTCGGGTGATGGCCATAATCATCATAGACATCAATTCCATGCTGATGGCCAACATGTTGAAATCGCCGCTTCGTCCCCGAAAATTTAAAAAGACCTTGAGACAATAATTGAAATGAAAATCCACAGGTCAACCCATAGGCAAAAATAGCTAAGGAGTTCGACACATTATGAGCACCAAACACACGCAATTGCACCTGCCCCAACACAACGCCATCAACCATCAATTCATACTGTGCCCCAGTCGATATAAACCGAATATCCCTCGCTTGAATTTGAGCTGAGGTTGTCAGCCCATAACTCACCACCTGACTCCGAGGAAAAGAGGCGATTGATTCAAACAATTGGGCATCATCCTGGTTCACCACCAAAATACCATTTTGCGCAATCACTCGCGACATCAAATCAAAAAAGGCCTTTCGTAAAACTGGTTCTGCTCCATAATAATCCATATGTTCAGCTTCGATATTAGTCACAATGACCACATTAGGATTTAAGTTTAAAAACGAGCCGTCACTTTCATCCGCTTCCGCCACAAAATACGGAGAAATTCCCAAGGATGAATTACATTTAAAATCCACCATTTCGCCGCCTATCACATAGGTAGGAGACAAATTTAAGCTATCCAAAGTCCTGGCCATCATCGCCGTTGTCGTAGTTTTTCCATGCGTTCCAGCCACAGCGATGCGAGTTGAAAATTCGGCCATCATCATCGCCAACACTTCCGACCGATGATAGATCGGAATTCGATCACTTTGAGCCTTCAAATATTCGCAATTATCCAGCTTAATCGCAGTCGACACCACCACCACGTCTGCCTTACGAACATGGGTTTCATCATGCTTCAAATAAATAGTAGCCCCCATATCCTTAAGTCGCAAAATCGCAGTATTTTCCTTCAAATCAGATCCCGTAACCGCGTATCCTTTTTGAATCAAAATTCGGGCCACAGCACTCATGCCACACCCCCCAATTCCAATAAAATGAACTGTTTTCGAAAGCGGAATATCCATCATAAACTGGATTGTACTATACCCACCCCCTCTCTGTCCCAAAGAGGGGCTTTTTAATGTAAGCAAAAAACAAACCAATCGAAATCACCCGGGCCATATCAACAGACGATCAAGAAGGCGGAGCTTCAGCTTCAGCGTAGCCGGTAGAGTTAAGCATGGCGAAAATTGTGCAGATGGGGCATTTCGCAACAGTCCCCAGATCGCCCTTTTGGGTGGCCCTACTCAGATTCCAAATCTAAATCCTAGCTGATGCTGTATCTGATCCAGCTGTCCAGCACTAATCAAATGATACCAATACACCAACTGCAATTTCCCAATCCCAATTGACGTACCAGCCCCATACCGCTTAAGCGAAAAATCATCATCCACCACCGCATCCGCATGCACTCCCAATTGAGGAACAAACCGATACTGCAAAAGCAGGCGCGCATTATTAAAATCCGTACTCAACCGCGCGGCAAATCCATTAAAACGATAATCCGTTTCCACCACAACACACCGACGTAGGGCTTCAGATGAAGTAGAATTATCCCACTGATACACACCATGAAGGGCCCCTCGGGTATAAGCTCCAACACCAAAGCCATAGAGAATGGCATAATAAAATCCAAGGTCCAATCCAAAATACCTGACTGAATTATCTTCCAAATCACGTTGAAAATAGGTAAACTGAGACCCAATCCGAAGACGAGGGTTATAACGAAACGCAGCTACGCCGGACCATCGAGTCAATTGATCTGAAAAAGTACCCCCTGTGGCGGAAGGCCGCAAATCCGAATTAAGCTCAGCATTCGGAATACCATCCGTCGAAAATGACACAATACCAAAGCCCATTCCAAAATTATCCCAGGACAATTGAGACGCAAGAGACAACTGATCATATCCAAAAAAATCAGGTTCAGATGACACCTCGACCGTCCCTTGAAAACGAGGAAGTTCAGGCAATACTCGGGCCGGATTTTGAAACACAAAGCCAGCCTCATTATCCATTCCACCAATATCAAAGGCATCGGTATACAAAAACCCTCGATCAAGGACAAAGGGATATTCTTTTGCAGACACTGGCATCGCAAATAAAACAGCAACAATACCAACGAAAGCAATCATCACCCAAAATCGATTCATCCAATTCATGCTCCAAAAAGTACTACAAAAATCAGATTCACGCTAACAAAACTACTCTGTATAATAAAGTTATGATAGACAAACCATTTTCAATCATCGTCGCATATGATCAAAACCATGGAATTGGAATTGGTAACCAACTTCCATGGCATCTCCCCAAAGATATGGCTTACTTTAAACAACTCACAACTACGGCCAAACCTCACCATCAAAATGCCGTCATCATGGGCCGAAAAACATGGGACTCTATCCCACCCAAATACCGCCCTCTCTCAAATCGGTTGAATATCGTCATTAGCAAAACACTAAAATGCCCCATTCCAACCACAAATGAAACACCCAGAATTATCTCTAATTTCGATAACACATTACACAATTTAAACAATCTGCTCAAAACAAATAGCCCAAACGACACCCTCCTCCCCATCGACCAAGTCTTTGTCATCGGTGGAATGTCCATCTACCACCAGGCCATCATCCATCCTCGATGTGAAAAGATTTATGTGACTAAAATTCAACACACCTACAACTGCGATGCCTTTTTTCCGCCAATTCCAAACCAGTTTCAACTGATGTCGCAATCCGAGGCTTTGGACAAAGACATCCGCCTCAAATTTAATGTTTACCAACTTCAATAAGCGGGAATCAAAAAACGGATAGGTAGAACACCGACAGAGGAATGATAATGAATATGGTCGTGAAACGGTTAGCACTAATAATCATACTATTTTTACTAACAACAGTAGCGACTTGGGCTGTTCCCAGTATCATGAGACTCGATGTCATTGTGGCTAACAATCAAGGTAAAATTACCGCCCAAAACAAAACAGTCACAGTCCGAATTTATCCCAATAACGACACCGAAGCAGACGCAGTATGGGAAGAAATCCATACCAATGTCAACATTGTCAATGGACGGTTAAGCCTTCTTTTGGGGACAGTCAATCCCACAAGAAACCCCCTAAAACCCCAATACCTCGACCAAAATAAAGAACCCCTATTTGGGATTATCATCGACAACAAGGAAGCAATCATCCCCATGCTCGCCCAGCCTTATGCTTTCAAAGCCGACCGAGCCGGCACCGCCAATGCCGTCGAATGGGCGAACGTCAAAAACAAACCATCATTTGAAACCAACCTCGAAAACAAACTCAATTCCTCCCACATCATCGATTACTCTCTAACCAATGATGACATCTCTAAAAACACCAAAATTGACTTCTCTAAATTAAACATTTCAAAGCAAAATATCATTTCATTAGGAATTCCATCCCAAGATACCAAGTTAAGCGAAGCCCAAGTCGACGCTTACATCGCCAATAATGGATATTTAACCACTGTCACTAATGCCAACATTTCACCCACCACCAAAATTGATTATTCTAAACTCAATATTTCAACCGACAATATTCGACCCATGGTTCGATCCATTACAGCGGACATTCAAGGCGGATCCGGAGGATTAAGTCAAAGCGATATTATCACCTTAATCCACAACAACACGGTCATAGGAAATGTCACCAACAGCCAAATCGCAGCCAATGCCGCCATCGCATTTAGCAAATTGAATATCACCAAGGAAAATATCGAAAGCCTAAACCCATCCTTCACCAAT
This sequence comes from uncultured Candidatus Marinamargulisbacteria bacterium, assembly GCA_964652635.1. Lineage (GTDB taxonomy): Bacteria > Margulisbacteria > Marinamargulisbacteria > SXXA01 > SICP01 > CAMCZW01. The sequence continues at coordinate 8,838 of CAZZBY010000029.1, forward strand.
ATCGCAGCCGGCAGCATCGGCACAGAAAAGCTTGCAGATTCGGCCGTCACTTCAGCTAAAATCGCAGCAAGTGCCATTTCAGGATCCAAAATCGCAGCACAAACCATTACCGGAGACAAAATATCAGATTTCACCATCACTAGCGCAAAATTATCCCCATCCGCCATCATCACTAGTGCTATCGCAGACGGAGCAGTCACCACCACCAAAATCGCAACAGACTCTGTCACGACCACAAAAATCCTCGACGGGGCCATCACCTCCGCCAAAATCGCAGACAGCACCATCACAAATGCTGACCTGGCAAACACCAGCGTCACTTACGCCAAACTCAACCTTTCAACCGGCGATATCCCTTCCGAGAAAGTAGCTCTTACTAAGGGGCACATTGATTTATTAGGAATTAAAGCAGCCTCCATCAACGACAACAGCATTTCATCAGCAAATATCGTCGATGGAAGCCTAGT
>CAZZBY010000030.1:0-9004 GCA_964652635.1 uncultured Candidatus Marinamargulisbacteria bacterium
AATTTCCGAAATAGAAATTTACCCGTCTTATCTCGACACAGTCTACGCAAAAAAAAGTAACTATATATTTTTTATGACATCATTTATACTCCTCCTATATTTAGCAATCAATCGGAGGGGAAATGAAAAAAACTATCCAAAGCATCCTTTTACAGGGGGTCTGTATACTAATATTAAGCGGATGCTCATCCAATTTACTAAACGGAAAAGAATCCAGTAACTCAAAAAATACAGAGATTTCAGGACAAAAGCCCAGCTCTGTCATAGAATTTGATCAAAAATTAGCCAAAATAAGCAGCAAAGAAACAGCAGAAGACGCAATTAATCACTTTGCAGTCCATGTGGTTGAAAATACCTATAACTTCAAGTATTCAGTCAAAGATACTCAACCAAGCGCACAAGCGTTAACTGGGTCCAATTTTTCACACGACCTGATCGAAGCATTTGCAGTTGCCGAATTAGCAAAACGCACTTCAGGCATAGGCACATTGTCAGAAGAAGGCCTGGTAACTCCTCAAAAACTTGCCGAAATGATTAATAAAATCGAGCCAGAAACCACAGCTCCTGAAGACAGGGTGACAAGCCAAGATATCCAAGCAAATCAGGAAATAATAAGACAGCAACTACCCCACATCAATACGTCCGAAACACCTCTAATGACCCCGCTAGAAGCAAGCGTTATCACATACTACATTCTCACTGGTGACGAAGGAAACGGTACTAACTCAGGGCAGGAACTTCACGCAACTCCCAAGCAAATTGCTGATTTTGCAACAGATTTAGTAAAAAACTAGGAGATAAAAATGAAAAAAGCATTAGTTGTACTAGCCTTAATCATCGGGATATCTCCAGCATTACATGCCGTCGAAGTTGCAGTAGCGACAGTCATTGTCTATGCCGCAGACCAAAGTCACAAATGGGCCGAAAAACAGAACCGAAAAAAGGGATACAGCAAGGAGCCATACCCACTACCCGGATATGGTCAAAACGACAGGTACTATACTCACGAAGATATCGTTGACCACTTCAAACAATACAATAACGAATACTCATTTATCACCACCTCCCCTCCAGGCGAGGCCATTGCTCTCCTCCCAAGAGATCCTGGGGCCGGAAATATCGGTATTGCAAGCACCGCTAGCTCTCCAGCGATAAAATTTGAATGGGAAAGAGAATATCCAAAGCTCAGAAAAGGCGACATTGTCTTTTCCAGATCCAGCTCCCAAGCGGCAAGAGCAATCCAATTTGTGTCCAGTTGGGTACATACCGCTGTACTTGCAGAAGTAAACAGAGATAGCCCAAGATCAATTGAATCTTATTTAGATAAAGGAGGCCCGGACAATCAAGGCGGGGTAGGGGAGTTCAATCCCAAGAAAGATTGGGCACAAGGCTATAGCTGGTCAGTAAAACGAATTAAACCCAGTGCCTTAAGCCAATTTCAAATTGAACAGGCGGTTGATTATGCAGTAAATCAATATGCATTCAGAGTAGGCTATTTTCCAAAATACTTCTCAACCACTCGGTTTAGGCAATATTTTCTAGAGGAATGGGCAGATAAATATAATACCTCATCGATGTACTGTTCTAAGCTCACCTGGCGAATATTTTATAATCGAGGGCTAGATTTAGATTCCGAAAGGACAAGTGCAACCGTACAAGCTAATTTTAGAAAAAACTGGACAGATTTTGGCATGGAAAACCCCACCGCATGGATTGGAGTGAGCGGCGATGATATCTATTATTCAAAATACCTTTCTACAGACATTCTGACCTATGGATTAGAAAATCTAAGTAATCCCATTCCAGGGCTTATCCTTTAATGAGGGTATTACTTAAAAAACTAATAGGGTGCTGCATATTAAGCCTCGTCTTAATATGCAGTGGATGCACTCAAAAGGAGCCAACTTCTTTACCCCCATATGGATATGCTATCCACTTTAAAGAAGGGAAGTTAGGGCTGGAGTACTATCTTTCACAAATCAACCTCGATACTCTCAAAATTGTGCAAGAAATCAAAGTCCCAGAAGCCTATCAAAATTTATCTTTAATGCCAGATGGGCGACTTTTATTAGCAAAGCTTCGAGATGAAATCTCTTTAGGAAGAGATCTAATGATGTATGACCCCTACAAGAACAAAGTCTCTAAATTTGCAAAATCCTCTTACCCATGCCCCATGAATGCCTTTCCATGGGAAGATAAAATCATAATAATGGAAGGAGGTAATTATAGTGGTCCGCTAACATTTGAAATGTTTTCACAAACTGGAAAATCATTAAAAATATTCTTGGTAAACTCAAATGCCTTTCTGAATGAATCTGCTTTTTCCATAAATGAAAGCAATTTATTATGCTTCCCATCTGTATTTATGCGTGGAAAAGAGAAGTTTGAAACCCCTTATAGCTACCATGCAAACTTAAAAGATAACAAATCAATCATTAGCGAAAAAATAGGATCGATAAAACTAGAATCTTTATATGATGTTATTTTAAGCTGTTTCTTGATCAAAGAAGAACGTCATTTATATATATTAGGCACAAAAGAAGATAATCAGACTACAAACTACCTTATTAGCGTTTTCGATATATCTACATCTAAATTATTAAAAAAACTTTCTCTTAGTGAGCCAGCCGGAGAAATGTTCCTTTTCAAAAACAATATTTATCTCAATGAGGGAGATGCGATAAACATCATATCTCCTAAAAATCTCACATCAATAAAAAAGGTAAAGATCCCTAGTATATTTCGAATGGGGTGTTCAGGAGGCAATAAAATACTAATCAGTTCAAGCAAGGGTATATATAAGACTGATCTCAAAACAGGTTCGGAAACATTAATCGATTCTATCGGTAAATTACTCATCCTAGACACCACAACCAATACCATCGTCAAAGAGTTCAAAGGCAATTACGGCCCGGTATCAACACGGTGGCTTTGGTAAAAAGGAGAAATTTATGAAAACTGTAAAACTCACACTAATGTTACTCTTACTGATCACAAGTATGATCAAAACGCATGCCATGACTCCAGAAGCGTATCTCCAATTTCAGGCTCAAGATGCCTACGCTCAAAAACACTATTTTAGTAATATCTTTTTAGGGCTTAGCGGAGGCCTGTATACAAGTAGTCTTTTAGTAAAAGACCCCGAAATACAAGAGTCAAATGCCTCATTAGCCATGACTTATGCCGTAGTAGGAGCCGCATTACGGTTACTTCCAAATAAAGTAGAAACAGAGTACAAAAAAACCGAACTCAGCACCTCTTATTCAGCCACAAAAGCAATCAAAGAAATTCAGAAATCACAAAAATATCAACGATATTTAGCCGGCACTCTCTTTCTAATTCCACTATTTCTAGATTTTTCAGGCGAAAAAACAGAAGGAAATCCCCATCCTAATGATGCCAATATCACCACAAAGTTTCTATTCGGGACTGCATCTCTATGTATGGTTGCATTTAAAACGCCATTTGAAAAAACAAGCGAACAAGTCCTCAAACAAAATCAACTTTCGTTCAATATTACGCCTACTCCAACCGATATCACGCTCTCTGCAACCTATTTTTTTTAAACACAACTAATGAGTTAAAGAGATGCTAAAATAAAAAAATGCATCCACTATTAACCATCAACGACTTAAGCACCCAATTTTCAGTAGGGGACCAAACCGTCAAAGCCGTCGACGGCATCTCCTTTACCATCCAAAAAAACCAAACCGTTGGCATCGTCGGCGAATCCGGTTCGGGAAAAAGCGTTACCGCACTCTCCATCATGGGGTTACTTCCCAATAACGGAAGCATCACCACTGGCGAAATCCTCTATAACGGCCAAAATCTCGTCAATATGTCCGAAAAAAACTACAGACAAATCCGAGGAAGTGAAATCGGCCTCATCTTCCAAAATCCGATGGCCGCCCTCAATCCCGTCTTCACCATCGGCAACCAACTCATCGAAACCATCCAGCTTCACACCCAAAAAAACAAGTCCAAAGCCCGCGACATGGCGATCCAACTTCTGATCTCCGTAGGCATTCCCGACCCTGACACCCGCCTCACCCAATACCCCCACGAATTCTCCATGGGCATGTGCCAACGCGTCATGATTGCACTCACCCTCGCCATGTCCCCGCAACTCCTCATCGCAGACGAACCCACCGCGTCTCTGGATGTGACTATCCAAGCTCAAATCCTGAACCTACTTGCTACCATCAAAAAAGACCGTGGTATGTCGATGCTCATCATTTCTCATGACTTAGGGGTCATGGCTCAGCACTGTGACATCATCCTCGTCATGTACTTAGGTAAAATTGTCGAATCTGGAACCCCCACCGACATCTTCAAATACCCTAAACACCCCTACACCCATGCCCTTATCTCCTCAATCCCCAGCACCGACCCCGACCTCAAACACCAGCCAACACTTCTCAAAGGCGACATCCCAAGCCCGCTCCACATTCCAAGCGGCTGCCGCTTCCACACCCGCTGTCCCAAAGCCCAAGCCCACTGCAGTCAAGTAGAACCTCAGCTTCAAGTCGAGGGTTCCAGAAAATGGGCCTGTTTTTTTCCGTATCGCCGAAAAATCCACGACTAATCTATCAAAAAACGGATTTTTATATCAAAATTCCTTGAAAATTTTTAAAAAAATGTTGAATTTTCAAGGAAGTTGGGTATTATCAGCACCATGAAACTTAAAAGAGCCCATCTTAAAGAAACGGTATTAAAAACTTTAAATCATTACCCTGTCACCATGATTGTCGGTCCAAGACAATGTGGTAAAACAACGATAGCAAGAGAAATTTGCAAGCAATTGGAAGGCGTTTATTATGATCTCGAAGATCCAACCACTGCACTTCAACCTGAAATTGCAAAGCTCGTCTTAGAATCCCACACGGGCCTTATTGTGATTGATGAGTGTCAAGAGCAGCCAGATCTTCTTAAATTGATTAGGGTGTTAGCAGATCGAGAGCCGTTACCAGCGCGTTTTTTAATACTAGGAAGTGCGTCTTTAGAACTCGTCAAACAAGGGAGTGAAACCCTTGCAGGCAGGGTCGGATATATCATGATGAACGGATTTGATTTAACTGAAATTGGAAAAGCTTCATACCAACAGCTATGGCAAAGAGGGCAATTTCCAGATTCATTTTTAGCAAATTCAGATCATATGAGTTACCAATGGAGACAAGATTTTATTACAACATTTTTAGAAAGAGACATTCCAAAGCTTGGAATTAATCTCCCATCCCCTTCGTTGAGGCGATTTTGGGCCATGCTTTCTCATTATCATGGACAATTGCTCAACATATCCGAATTATCAAGATCATTAGGAGTCAAAGAAACAACTACCCGTCATTATCTGGATATTTTGACGGGATGTTTTATGGTCAGGCAATTACAACCTTGGTATGAAAATATTGGAAAACGACTCATTAAGTCCCCTAAAATATATATCAAAGACACAGGATTACTACATACATTATTAACGGTCGAAACCCGTGACCAGCTACTATCACACCCTAAAGTTGGAGCGTCATTTGAAGGATTTATCATTGAACAAGTGATCCAATGTACCGAGTCCCAACAAAATAGTTATTTTTACCGAACGCATGGAGGAGCAGAGTTAGATCTCTTAATCATGAAGGGCGGTAAAAAATATGGCGTAGAATGCAAATTAGCGGACACGCCATCAACCAGTAAATCAATACATCAATCACTACAGGACTTAAATCTAGACCATCTATTTATCATCTATCCGGGAGAAAGACGATATCCCTTAGGACAAAAAATCACAGCAGTCCCAATTGCCCAAATAGCATCCCTGATTTAAGATAAATCCAATGACAAAACAAACTCTCTTAAGCGGAATCCAACCCACCGGAAAAATGCATTTCGGCAACTACTTAGGTGCCATTTCCAACTGGGTCACCCTCCAACACGACTACAATGCCTATTTCATGATGGCCGACCTCCACGCCCTCACTAGCGTCTACGAAAATCCACAAAAACTCCGCGAAGACAAACTCAACCTCGCAATCGACATCTACTCAGCCGGAATCAACCCCGACCAAGCTTGTCTTTACTACCAATCCGATGTCCCCGAACACGCCGAACTCCACCTCATCCTCTCCATGATGACACCTCTCCCATGGCTAGAACGCGTCCCCACCTACAAAAGCAAAATGGCCGAAATCAAAGACAAGGACCTTAATACGTACGGTTTCCTAGGTTATCCCGTCCTCCAAGCCGCCGACATCCTCCTCTTCAAAGCGGACATCGTCCCAGTAGGGGAAGACCAGCTCCCGCACCTCGAACTCGCCCGCGAAATTGCAAGACGCTTCAATCACCTCACACACTCTCACACATTCCCCGAGCCCAAAGCCAAGCTTACCCACTATCCCGCAGTCCCAGGCTTAGACGGCCGAAAGATGTCAAAAAGCTACGGCAACACCATTCCGATGTCCGCTACTAAAGATGAGGCCACCAAATTCATCATGAAAATGCTCACTGACCCCAACCGAAAACTCCGCACCGACCCCGGCAACCCCGACATCTGCCCCGTCTATCACTACCACACCCTCAAATACTTCGGGGCTTCCGCCGAGCGCATCCAACGCCTCACCGAAATCCACGCCCAATGCAGCACCGCCACACTAGGTTGCGTCGACTGTAAAAAAGAACTGGCCCACAACTTTAACACCTCGCTCACTCAATTTCGCACCCGCCGTGCCCACTACGCAGCAGACCCCGCAGAAGTCCAAAACCTCCTCAAAAAAAGTGCCCAAAAAGCCAGAGAAACCGCTTCAAAAACCTTAAGCGAAGTCAAGCAAGCAATAGGGTTATGAAACGACTTGAATTCTAGAACGATAATTATTTAAACTACAAGTACACAACATAGAAGTGTACATTATAGACAGTAGTGAAAAGGTAGGAATTCAGTATGGCAGCACTAAGAATAGGATTAAGAGCAGTAGCACCACTAGTACCAGCATTAACAGTAGTAACAAAACATGATGATTTTGATCAAAGTCCATTCCACGAAGGCGTAGCTACAACAGGTAAAGGAAAGCCAAGCACCATCCCACTTGATCAAAAACCAGAAGTTTCCCAAGTTGACCAAAAGACCCCAGCTGATCAAGCGAGTTCAGTATCACAAGCTGCTGCTGCATCCGCTTCATATGGTGCGTTTACAGTAAGAGCTGGAGCTGGAGCTTTGATACAGCTTGCAACACATGGGCCAAACATCGTATTCACATTATCACAGACACCAGGACTCACCGCTAACAGCACTCTTAGGTCAATATTAGAGATTGGAAAAGCTCGAGGCTTAACGTGGACCACAGGATACATGCCGCGTGGGGTAGGAGGAGTAACAACAAAACTAGTATTCGACCCTACATATGCTGCTCTCACAGACACTATAAGAGGAGTGAGAGGAGGTGAAAAAGCGACTCTTGCAGACAAGACTGCAGCAGCCCTAGGTACAGGAGTAATAGAAAATGCAAATCGAGTCTTTACCCAAGCGTTAATGAATCGCAGAGCATATGGGTTTGAATTAGCTTGGGATACAAGAAGTGCAGCCACCCTCGGTAGGGCATGGGCAATAACTGCTCCTCTAAGAGCAGTTTATCTCGCAACACCAAAAATTTTATACGAAGCAGGATTTACTAAAACAGAAGCCAGCATGGCTTCAGTAGGGGTTGCACTGACAATTGGCGCCTTATCTGAAGTGATTGTAAACTCCATAGTCAGTGGTGAGAAATTCAAAATAGAAGATTTTATGAAAAAAATAAAAGTACTGAATGGATTACCGTTATCAGGAAAAGTAGCGTTATTTTTACGAGAAATCGCATTTATGTTCTTAATTACAATAGACTCACAAGAAATGGGGAGAGACTTGGAGCGTACTGTAGCATCAGCCGCTAGAAAAATCGAAGAAATGGCAAAAGCGGATCCATCCCTATCATCGGAAGAAGATCGGGATGCAATGGAAAAAGCTGCAGAGTCAGAAGAAATAAAATTAGCAAAAGAAAGATTTAATAGAGAGTTTTCTATGGAAAATCCGTTTGTCTAAAAAAGGTGTCAGCCCCTTAAGTATCCAGAAGTGCCAGGCTAAAAACTAAAACAAAGGGATATCGTTCCAAAAACGGTATCCCTTTTGACTTTGATTGATCAACCCCTTTCCATCAAGTAAAATCGAACTATGCTAGACCTAACCTCATTCCGCAGTGCTGTCACACAATTAAAAACCAGCTTAGGGTATGTCAATTCCAAATCCGCAAAAGACGACCTCGCACTGGGAGAGCAATTTCGAGCAGCCTCAATACAAGCCTTCGAATTTACCTATGAGCTAAGCTGGAAAATGCTAAAACGTCATCTTGAAATGACCGAAGCAAATCCCGCATTAATCGACGAATTATCCTTCCAAGACCTCATCCGCATCGGAAACGAAAGAGGACTCTTACTCTCCAATTGGGAAATCTGGAAAATATACCGAACCGCCAGAGGAACAACGTCCCACACCTACAATCACTCAAAAGCAATCGAAGTTGCAGCCCTAATCCCAAATTTCCTCAAAGAAGCCCAATTTTTACTCGATAAACTCGCAAACATCCACAATGCCTGATATCGCACCTCATCATCTGGCCCTCGTCAAAACAATCCTTAAAACCTATCGCCCCACTTCCGCATCACTATGGCTATTTGGATCACGAGCAACCCCTCACGCAAAACCCTATTCCGATATCGACCTCGCAATCGACCTGAATGGAGCCCCCCTCCCATTATCACTTCTAAGTATCCTTCAACACGCCTTCGAAGAGTCCGATCTCCCCTACAAGGTAGACATCGTCGACTTCAACGCAATATCCACAGAATTCAAAAACTGCATCAATAAAACAAAAATACACTTACCATAAAACTTAAAACTAGTATGAGCAATGCTTACTAAATGCTAAAATGGACAAAAATCTCCATACAACCTCAAGGAGCCGTCATGTCCGTCCAACTACCATTC
>CAZZBY010000031.1:0-8797 GCA_964652635.1 uncultured Candidatus Marinamargulisbacteria bacterium
CAGGCCGCGGTGGTTGGTGCCTGTGGCGATGAGGATGTGTCTTCCACTGATGGTAATCGTGGATTGCCCCTTGATTGTGATCGTCGTTGCAGAGTCAAAGGTTGCAGTTCCTTGAAATTTAGTGATTTTATTTTTGGATATTAAATAATCGATTCCTTTGGTGGTTTGTGAGACAACGTCATTTTTTCGAGCAATCATTTTTTTGATATCGACTTTGATATTAGAGGCACTGATGCCATGGACATCGAATTGGTGTTTGGCTTGGTAATAATGCTCGGAAGAGTCAAGCAAGGCTTTTGAGGGAATGCATCCCCAGTTGAGACATGTGCCCCCAAGGGTTAATTCCTTTTCGATGATAGCGGTATTGAGGCCAAGTTGGGCACTTCGGATGGCAGCAACATAGCCACCCGGGCCTGCACCGATAATGATTAAATCAAATGACTGAGACATCATATCCTCCAAATTATAGGTCTAATAGAAGACGGCTAGGCTCTTCGATTAGAGTTTTGATTTTTACTAAAAATGTCACCGCATCAGACCCGTCAATAATGCGATGATCATAGGTAAGGGCCACGTACATAATGGGGCGGATTTTGACTTCGCCATTGATGGCAACCGGGCGTTCGACAATATTATGCATACCCAGGATTGCGCTTTGAGGACGGTTGACGATTGGCGTTGATAGCATGGATCCAAAGACTCCGCCGTTGGTGATGGTGAATGTGCCACCTTCCATATCTTCGGGGGTGAGTTTTCCATCTCGTCCACGCTTCGCATAGCTTAGGATGGAAGATTCGATTTGACTTAGGGAGAGACTTTCGACGTTGCGGACGATGGGGACAACGAGACCTCGGGGAGTTGAGACTGCGATACCGATATCGGCATAGTCGTGGAATATCATTTCATCTTCGCCCACTTGAGCGTTGACGATGGGAATATCCCGCAATGCGACGCTGGCTGCTTTGGTGAAAAAGGACATAAAGCCTAATCCAATGCCATGCCTTTCCTTGAATTCGTCTTTGTATTGCTTTCTTAGAGACATGACAGCACTCATGTCGATTTCGTTGAATGTCGTGAGGAGGGCTGCTGAGTGTTGAGCCTCGACTAAACGTTTTGAAATTGTCTTCCTGATCCGGCTCATCTTTTCGATGCGCTGATTTCGGCTTCCGTAGGTGACTTGCGATGGGAGCTCTTCTGGAGCTTCGGTGGAAGTTTCATGGTTCATTTCTTTTGTGGCATCGGCTATGGCGGCATTTTGGGCATCCATTTTGGTAATTCGTCCGTCTTTCCCTGTGCCCGCAATAGTCGTGGGATCAATATTTTTTTGGGCTAATTCTTTGGCTGCGGCTGGAGAGGGATGACTTGTGGCATAAGATGGGTTCGCCTCTGTTTTAGGCTGCTCAACGGCTTCTTTTTTGACTTCTTTTGGGGCTTCGGAAGCTGCGGAAGCGTTGGTATCAATGTACCCAATGACTTGGCCAACTTTGACGGTGCCGTCTTGGACTGTAATTGTGAGTTTACCAGAGGCTTCGGCCATGAGTGGCATTGAGGCTTTATCTGTTTCGAGTTCGACTAATTCCTCATCTGCTTTCACGATAGTGCCACTTTTTTTAATCCATCCAGAGATGTCGGCTTCGGTGATAGATTCTCCTGCGACTGGTACTTTAATTTCGATTTTTGCCATGATCTTCTCCCTATTTCAGCTTTCTAAATGTGGTTTTAACCAGTTCGGCTTGAGTTTCGATATGCTGATACTCCCCTCCTACAGCTGGACTTGCGCTTTCCTTACGTGCAATGACGCTGAGATTCCAGTCTCGTAATTGTCTTAGGATAAAGGACCAATACCCCATGTTTTCCGGCTCCTCTTGAACCCATACCCACTCTTTGGCTTTGGCGTATTTTTTTCGAAGTTTGTCGAGTTGTTTTTTAGGGAGTGGATAGAGTTGTTCGAGTCGTACGATGGCGACCTCTATCTTTTTGTTAGTCTCTTGGTAGTCCGCCAATTCGTAATACAGCTTACCGGTACACAGAACAACACGTTTGACTTTGGAAGCAGTGACCTTGGCATCGTCGATAATCTCCTGAAATGCCCCCTTTTCGAGGTCTTTAATTGGAGACACGACTTTGGGGTGTCGGAGTAGGCTTTTGGGGGTAAGGACGATGAGTGGGATGCGAAATTTGTTATTCATTTGTCTTCGGATAAGATGAAAATGATTGGCCGGAGTTGTCGGATTGACCACATACATATTTTGTTCGGCGCAGAGTTGTAAAAATCGCTCTGGACGCGCACTAGAGTGTTCGGGCCCCTGCCCTTCGTAACCGTGCGGGAGAAAGAGAGTTAGACCGCTATAGCGTTGCCATTTGGATTCGGCAGAAGAGAGGTATTGATCAATCATGATTTGTGCGCCATTGACAAAGTCGCCGAATTGGGCCTCCCAGATGACGAGAGAATTGGGCAGTGTGAGGCTATGGCCAAATTCAAACCCCATGACACAGTATTCGGATAAAATGGAGTTATAGACTTGAATTTGGTTTTTATTACCCTTGACATGATTGAGTGGTGTGTACTTGATGAGCTCATTCATATTATCTCGGTAGACAACGTGACGATGGGAGAAAGTTCCACGTTGGACATCTTGGCCGGTAAGTCGGACGCCGAATCCTTGTTGGAGGAGAGTGCCGTATGCCAATAATTCAGCAAGCCCCCAATCTGCTTGCTTGGATTCCACATAGTGTTTTTCGCGACCTTTGAGGATACGTGTGAGTTTGGGAGTAATGGTAATGTCGGTTGGCTCGGTGTAGAGTGCTTTTGCAATTTTATCAAGTGTTTTTTTAGCGACACCCGTTTGGATTGAGGATTCAAAATCAGTGTCTTTGGGTGGGCGAAGACCTTTCCATCTTCCTTTGAGGAAATCGACTTGGATGGGCTTTTTTTGCTCTTTTACACGGTCATAGTGCGCTTGGAGTTGGGTTTTAATCGGAGCTTTAATGGCGTCAAATTCCTCTTCGGAAATGACATTGATGTTTTTGAGGCGATTGTAATAGATGGTTTGAACATTGTCATGTTGGTCGATGATGGCGTATAGCTCGGGTTGAGTAAATCGTGGTTCGTCGCCTTCATTGTGGCCGTATTTTCGGTAGCCTAGAATGTCAACGTAGACATCAATTTTGAATTGAGTGCGAATCTGAATGGCAGTCTTGATCGCATGGACGACGGCTTCGGGGTCATCAGCACTGACGTGGAATACCGGCGATTCAGTCACTTTGGCTAAGTCGGTGCAATAGACGCTGGACCGGCCTTCGCGATAAGACGTGGTAAATCCAAGCTGATTGTTAGTAATAATATGGACGATACCCCCGACATCAAAGCCTTCGACTTTAGACATATTCGCACCTTCGTAGTTAACACCTTGGCCAGCAATTGCAGCGTCCCCATGAATGACAATGGGGATGACTTTAGATGTGTTTCCATTATAGGTCTCGCTGAGTTTGGCATAGGCCATTCCTTGGACGAGTGGGTTAACAGTTTCGAGGTGAGACGGGTTTGCTGCTAATGTAATATGGACTTGTTTACCCGATTTGGTTTTAATGTCCGATGAGCGTCCTAAGTGATATTTGACATCGCCGTCGCCTTTGACGTCTTCGGGGAGGCGGGTGCCTTCAAATTCTGAAAAAATATCTTCGTAAGGTTTACCAAAAATATTGGCGAGGACATTGAGACGACCACGGTGGGCCATACCTAGGATAAATTCTTCGGCACCGAGTTTGGCGGACTCTTCGATAGCGGCGTCTAATGCAGGGATTAGAGCTTCGATTCCTTCGAGTGAAAACCGTTTTTTACCAACGTATTTTGTATGAATGAAATTTTCAAACATAACTGCTTCTGAGATTTTTTTGAGGATGTGCTTTCGTTCCTCATTGGGAAATTCGGGGTGATTGGCAACGGGCTCCATGTGATTGTAAAGCCATTGGCGAAGTTGCTCGTTTCGGCAATATTTAAACTCGACTCCGATGGTTGAGCAATAGGTACGTTTGAGGTGGACTAAAATTTGCTCGAGGGTGGCACGTCCGATACTAATTTCTTTGCCAGCATCAAATTCCTGCGTGAGATCAAATTCGCTGAGTCCAAAATATTCGAGGGTGAGGTCTGTTTTGTGCTTCCTACGTTGGCGGATGGGATTGGTTTCGGCGACTAAATGGCCGATAGCACGGTATGAATTGATGAGTTTAACGACGGCCACTTCTTTATTAGATTCACCGCTGATGGTCGCTTCGTTTCCGATGGCAAATTCGTATCCATCAAAAAATTTTTTCCAATAGGGATCGACATTCGATGGGTCTTTTTTATAGGAGTCATACATGGACTCGATATAGGCTGGACTTGCGTTGTTTACAAATGTAGTTGTGCTGATCATGATTATCCCTTCATTTTAGTTAAAAATTAGGCAAATAGGCACCTATTGTAGCGTATTTATAGGGCCGAAGTCATCATGTATTCTGCCATTTTGAGATCTCCTGGGGTATCAATATCGATACTGCTTTCTGCACTCATGATATAGGGCAATATTGGCCTAATAATTAGCTGATTTGTTTTTTTGATTTGAGAGGCTTCGGCGATGTAGATGGCCCCATTGGGATGGTAGGCCTTTGGCAAAGTTTGTCTGGGGGCTTCGAGGTCGTTAGGATTCATTAATGCGATCAAGTGACCAGAGTCATCTAGAGTCATTGATTTGTGGGGATGATGAGCAGCTTGGCAGACGCTGATGACACTACCGCAGTCATTCGATAAAAATAAGGTGATCGCCTCCCGGATGTGTGTGTGTTTTCTCAAGGGGGATGTGGGTTGGAGTAAGGTACAGATGGTGTGATCAATATCTTGGAGATGATCATTGAGAACGTCTAAGATCACATCGATGGATTTAGTATCATCTTTGGCGAGATCTGCGGCTCTTTTGACAATGGTGACGGGATAGTTGGATGCAATTTCTAAAATTTCGGCATCGTCGGAGGTGACAATAATTTGATCGAAGCACTGGCTTTGAATGGCTTCGTTAATGGTATGACAGATGAGGGGGACACCGTTTAAGAGTTGGATGTTTTTTTTGGGGATACTTTTAGATCCGCCTCTGGCTGGGATAATTGCAACGCTTGTACTCATATTTTTCATTCGGGAATTGTACCAATTTTTATGATATTCTCCTATTTATCATGGATAGTTCGCATCAAGTTGTGATTTTGGCAGGAGGCTTAGGAACTCGGCTTTCTGAGGAAACGGTTATTAAACCGAAGCCAATGGTGGAAATCGGAGGTAAACCGATTTTGTGGCATATCATGAAATTATACTCCCATTATGGGTTTAATGATTTTGTGATTTGTTTAGGCTATAAGGGCTATCTGATTAAAGAGTATTTTTATCATTATTTTTTGCATTCCTCTGATATTACGATTGATTTAAATTCCAATGAAATTTCATATATTCACTCTCATTCTGAGCCTTGGAGAGTGACTTTAGTGGATACTGGGGCTGACTCTAATACTGGAGGGAGAATTAAGAGGATTGAACGTCATATTACGGGGGAGACCTTCTTTTTAACTTATGGGGATGGAGTGTCGGATGTGCATTTACCGTCTCTTTTAGACTTTCATTTGACCAGCGGAAAGTTGGCAACATTGACGGCGGTTCAACCTACAGGGAAATTTGGGGTGTTGACACTAACGGACAGATTTGGTGTGGCGTCTTTTATTGAAAAACCCAAGTCCGGAGCAGGTTGGATTAATGGAGGCTTTTTTGTCCTTAATCGGGGGGTTTTTAACTATATTCATAATGACACCAGCAGTATTTGGGAGAAAGAGCCTCTTGAAAAGTTGGCATCTGAGGGTGAGTTAATTGCCTATCTGCATCATGGATTTTGGAAATCGATGGATACATTGAAAGATACTATTGATTTGAATGCTTTCGCCACTTCGGGAATACCTCCCTGGGCGGTTTGGCAGACATCACCACTACAATGACTGGGTTTTCTGGTTTATTTTTTGGCAGGCGCGTTTTGGTGACAGGCCATACCGGATTTAAAGGTGCTTGGCTGTTATTGTGGTTGAAAAAACTGGGTGCCACTTTAGCGGGATATTCACTTGCACCCGCCACAACCCCCAATTTATTTTCAATTTTAAATTTAGAAAGGGATATCCATCATTATGTGGGAGATATCCGGGATACGGATCGGTTGACTAGAGTGATGCAGGAATTTGCTCCAGAAATGGTGTTTCATTTGGCGGCTCAGGCCTTGGTGAGACCGTCGTATGTGACACCGACGAAGACCTTTTCGACCAATGTGATGGGGACGGTGTCGGTGTTTGAAGCAATTCGATGTACCTCGTCTGTGAAAGTCGTGGTCAATGTGACGAGTGATAAGTGTTATGACAATCGCAATCAGGAAGCAGGCTATGTTGAAACCGATGCTTTGGGTGGATATGATCCCTATAGCGCGAGTAAAGCTTGTTCAGAATTAGTATCGGACTGTTATCGCCACTCATTTTTTGCTGAACGGGGAGTCGCACTTGCGACTACTCGAGCGGGGAATGTGATTGGCGGCGGAGATTTTGCAGAAGATCGATTATTGCCTGATTGTATTCGAGCATTGGGCCGTCATGAGGAAATTGTGTTGCGTAATCCGCTTTCCACTAGGCCTTGGCAATATGTGCTTGAGCCGTTGTCGGGCTATTTATGGCTTTCTGCTAATATGATGATGTCACCAGGACAGTTTGCGGAGGCTTGGAATTTTGGCCCGATGGAAATGTCGGCCATGACTGTGGAAGAACTTGTCAAGATGGTGCTTGAGCGTAGACCAGGGGCTTACCGTGTGGAGTCGGAGGGCCACCCTCATGAGATGGCGCGACTTCAATTGGATATTTCGAAGGCCAGTCAACAATTGAGGTGGCAGCCGGTGTTGAGCATTGATGAGGCATTAACATCGACATTAGATTGGATTGACCACTTTGATGCCAGGGATAATATGACTGTAGTTTCGGAAGATCATCTTGATCAGTATGTCCATTTGGCGAAAGAACGAGGCCTCGTATGGGCAAAGTAGAGAAGTTATTTGCCTCATTTTTGGATACTCTTCTGAGGAAAATTACGATTATGGCGGCCATTTTGCATCATCGCCTGACCACGAGTAGGAAGATGAAATATTCGTATATCCCAGCATCTGGCAAACTTATTGGAGAGGCTGAAATTACGAATATGATTGAGGCGTCCTTGGATAAGTGGCTAACCGCAGGAAGATTTTGCGATGCATTTGAAAAGAAATTATCTGAATTTTTGGGACTCCCGTATTGCTTAGCCGTAAATTCGGGATCATCGGCCAATTTATTAGCAGTTTTTGCCTTGATGTCGCCTCAATTGAAGGACAGACGTTTGATGCCGGGTGATGAGGTGATTTCGGTAGCAGCGGGGTTTCCGGCAACGATTTCTCCGATTATCCATGCGGGGCTAGTGCCGGTGTTTGTGGATGTGGATATTCATAACGGTAATTTAGTGACCTTGCAGTTAGAGCGAGCCTATAGTCCTAAAATTAAAGCCATTTTTCTGGCACACACTTTGGGGAATCCTTTTGATATTAAGGCCATTATGGCTTTTGCTAAACAATATAATCTTTGGGTAATTGAGGATAATTGTGATGCATTTGGGGCTACCGTTGATGGGCAGTTGACGGGGACTTTTGGGGATATTTCTACGGTGAGTTTTTATCCGGCACATCAGATGACGATAGGCGAAGGTGGGGCGGTCTTTTGCCGTGAGCGCGTGCTGCATAACATTATCATGTCTTTTAGAGATTGGGGACGTGATTGTTGGTGTGCGCCTGGATGTGATAATACTTGCCAGAATCGGTTTCAGTGGAGTTTGGGATCGTTACCTAAAGGATATGATCATAAGTATATTTATTCGCATTTGGGATTTAATTTGAAAATTACGGATTGGCAGGCGGCAATTGGGCTTGCTCAGCTTGATCGGTTGCCTGAGTTTATTAATAAACGTTGTGAGAACTTTGATAGTTTATATGCTAAATTGTCTCCATTTGAGAAATTTTTTAATTTTCCGACGGTTCAAGAAGGGGTACGCCCCTCTTGGTTTGGGTTTTTGCTTTCGGTGAAGCCGGATGCACCATTTTCTCGCTTAGATGCTGTGAAATTTTTAGAGGAGCATGGCGTTGGGACTCGTCAGTTATTTTCGGGTAATTTTTTGCGGCATCCAGCGTGTACGAAGACCCGGTTTCCGTTGCGGATTTTGGACTCGGAGTTGCTTTATTCGGATGAATTGTCAGATGCGGAGTTTCGCCAACTTCCCGGTACCGAGTATATGATGCATCATGCATTTTGGGTGGGGGTATGGCCTGGGCTTGCTTCTGATGAGTGTCATCGGATGAGTGAAGTCATTGAGAAATTATGCAAGGGCCCTTATGAGTAAGCGTATTTTAATTACTGGGGCTTCTGGATTTATTGGGGCTCATTTGGTGCGATATTTTTTAGCAAAAGGGCATCAAATTTTTGTACTTTTGCGCAGCACCTCTCATCGGTGGCGATTGGATGAGTTTATTTCTTCGGGGCAGATTACGGTCATTGACGGAGACTTAACGATGATTGAGTCGTTAGGGGGCCTTCACCTCTGCCGCCCTGATATTCTTATTCATTCGGCGACTTATGGAGGGTATGGGTATCAGACGGATGCTCGGGCAATGATGATGACGAATGTCTTGGGAACATTTAATCTGATCGAAGCAGTTAAGGACTTGCCTTT
>CAZZBY010000032.1:0-3864 GCA_964652635.1 uncultured Candidatus Marinamargulisbacteria bacterium
AGTTGAAAATCCCGATACCTACTGACACCCACTCCTGTACAAAAGAGGAGAAATTATGCTTAATCCTAATCTAAAAGTATCCCCTTACATGTAAAATAACCGAACCCCATACTGAAAATTCCAGCCGGGTTCAAGCCGTCCAGGCGAGTCGTAGAGCTTTCCAGTCAAATCATTGGACAGCGGAATAAAAGCATCGGTAAAAATCTGCAAAAATGGATAGGGTGAATAAGTCGCTCCCACTTTACCAATCACAGTGTTAGCCTTAGATTCGGGGAAACTACGCCAAGTTCCATTTTCACGAACTTGGTCAGGATTTGAGTGAATAAAAGTAAAATCAATCCGGGTATCCCACTTCTTAGAAATAGCATAATCTGCACCCAATCCTGCTAAAAATAAGTCGCCCATATTCATCGTAATGTCACGGTTATCAAAAAAATTTTGGTAACCTCTGTTTTTATAGATATATCCAAGCATGAGGCGAAAGGGGATTTTTCCAATGGTTTGATCATAATGAGAATAAAATTCATACTGATCATAGACTGTTCCAGTAGGAATTTCTTTCACATAATCTATCTCTCGGGACGCATGGTCATCCCTGCCTGTTTTAAAAGGGCCAAAAGTAGCCCGTGCTGTAAATGCAAGACAATCCGCCACCTGATATTTAAGTCCCACAAAGGTATCGCCCAAGTGATAGGCTTTCATATAAATTGGGGAAAACGGAACTTGGCCACCCGTACCCACATTAGCAATCGCCATTTGGGAGACGAATTCATCAGTAAATCGAATACGGGAGGAGTCATACAGAATGTTGGCAAATGCCGTTAAGTGATCAGTCAGTCCATAGGCTACATCAAAGTGAAACCGATTCACCTCCCAATATTTGGCCAATCGAGTATTCAAATCAATGCCCGGAATAGGAGCCAAGGCCTGAAAATTAGGGAGATCTCCCAACACAGCAGTTTTTAAATCTTTGCTAATCCAAGTGACCTCATCATTAGCAGGGTTAACCCCAATTTTTTGCACAGATGACGTTTCCTGATAAGCCGAAAAGGACCAAAGCCGGTGAGGAAGAGTTTTAGCAGTTCCAAAAGCGGGAGATATAAAACAACACGTCAAGAAAAGTAGAGTAAATCTCATATAGTCCTCTTTGATGTAAATGATAGTTTAGGTTATACCACAAATAAAAAAAATAATTAAACCCATTTATAGGCAGGGCATCCAAAAAAATCAGCCAAAGCTCGGCCACATTTAATGGGGTCATCTAAAGGAACTCCAGCCAAGATGTCCGACGCAAGCGACATCCGAGTGCTCACAATAATCGGGTTACGAAACGATGAAAATTTATAGTTCTCAAATCCATTAAAATGCATTAAATAAACATCAATATCCAGTTTTAAAAGCTCAACGACAGACCGATGTAAGTAAAGGGTGGTGTCGCTTCGCAAATCATTAATCCCATGATTGGCATGGACGAATACAGAATACCCTTTTTTCAGAAGTACCGAAATATTGGGCAGATTTTGCTTAAGAGGCGCATCATAATACGAGATAAATTTAAAAAAAGGCCCGATGAGTTGAATAGGTCTAAACCACGGAAGCGTAAATGACGTCATCCCATGCGGAAGCGGGATAATCAGCGGAGAAGGAAACAACGAATACGCAAATAAAGAGCTTAAAAAATGGTATCGATTTCCAATGACCAAAATCGGTTTCTGAAGACGCTCAGAGGGGAGGATCTCTGTTGAATAATGCAAGACGCCTCGCATCGTAAAAAATCGACTAAAAAAGTGACGCAAAAACCGGGCAGCCAATAAGCGACCATGAACCGGAGAAAAAAGCAAAACACCCCGAACCCATAGTGCCCGAATGCCATAATAAGGCAACATGGCGAGGAGATAGAAATAACTGGTTTGCTTTCGGTGTTGGACACGATGCAACTCTTCCTGTTCAGCTGTGGCCGCAAGTTCTGGAAATGGGATAATCCGATTAGGTGACATAGGTTACACGGAACTAGACGAAATACGGTGATCTTTACCCGAGTCCAATAAATCAGTCACTCGTTTTTCACGAGCTTTACGGCGCTTTTCAATATCCCGATCATCTTTAAGCGTGAGACCAGAGACCGACTCTGCTACTGGCACCTTTACAGGGGCGATCACAGCTGATTTTTGCTGAGTACGCGAGGCCACACGCTTGAGTTTACGAGTGAGCTGCACTTCCTTGACTTCACTGGTAAGCGATTCAATATGATCAGAAAGATGATCAATCGCTTTAAAACTAGGTTTAGTGGTCGATAAATCAACCGATATGGATGACATTGACGTTGGGGCCGACTCAGACGATACCGATGACACGGTTGAATGACTATCCTGAACCATTTCAGAGACTGCGACTCCAGGCTCAGATACAAAATCTCGAATATACACTGGCATTAGGAGAGGAGGGAAGAGGTCAGACAGCACCACTGGTACAGCTGGCTCATCTAAACCCGGAAGAGACGATGTCGTATGACGAGCCTCCTGCAAAATACTCTTCATTTCATCAAGACGAGATGCAATACCGCTATAAACAGAGTTAATGCCCTCCATAGAAAGGCCTTTACCAGAGACTTTTTTTTGAGAAGACTTACCGCGTTTCATTGGCCTTAGCTTTGTCGAAATCACTTGAATTTCCGGGTGTTTTTCCAGTGATTTCGTCATTGAGTGCCCTAAGGTCACCAATCAGCTCATCTCGATTTTGATCCATTCGTTTTAAAATGGCTTGAATACGAGCTTCAGACTCATAAAGTTGTTTTTTAAGCTCGGATAAATTAGCTTTACTTTGCCGATAGTCAGTATACGACCGAAATGTAATCACTGACATATGGATAATCACCAAGACAAACAAAAACAGTGCTAGCGGATTTGAAAATAATTCTTGAAATAACGACGACATATTAACCTCCAAAAAACAAGCGTATCGCAGGGGAGTCGCTTTCCGAATAATGAGACTTGATTACACCAAACAGTTTACTATACTGCGTCCTCTTCTCCAACGAAGAGAGCTGAGAATGTCGAGAAAGTACAGACAAAACTCCTTGAATGGCCAAGGGATGAAACTGGGATAACACCTTAAACACCCACTCATACCCGTTGAGTTGAGAAAGCCCAAAAATAACACGATCATACGGTCGCTTAAGATACAGATGGAGGTCTGGGATCATATCATCAAAATAAAAAATAAGATCAAAAAACTTAATATAAGAAAGACAGTTAGTCGGACTATCCAATGCCACTCCCTCAATATTGAATTGCTTAATAATTTCAAGCAAAAGCTGGTGAACCACTGCAGGATCCAATGTCCGAGTGAGTGATTTGGCCTCTTTAACAATATCTTGAGATGAAAATTGAGCCGACAAGATAAAGTGTAAAAAGCGTTTGGCTTCTTTAGGGGAGAGCATTGTGGACGTCACCGCTTTGGTGATAATCGGAAGTCCTTCTTTATGGTGAGTAGAGTCAGAGGTCAGACTTTTTAAATGGGTATAGAGGCGAGGATTAAGACGATAAAAATTTTTTAATATGCCATTTTGTTTGGCCAAGGAGAGCAACGGAAATAAATGAGTCCACAACGCTGGATCTGTACACACCGAGGATATCGACATCCGATGAGTCGCTGGTAACATCGTTAAAATTTGCCGTCGAAGAGGGTCGGAAAGGGCAAGTAAAATGCGGGTCTGAGCGACTGGGTTTTTAAATAGCCGAATCAACCGTGCAATGACAGAAATTTGAGCAACTAAAAACCCATCAATATCCGTCTCAGCCTTTAAAAAAATCCGTTCTAAAAGGGACTTACAAAAGGCTTGATCCTCATCGGATAAGTCCTGCG
>CAZZBY010000032.1:3874-8788 GCA_964652635.1 uncultured Candidatus Marinamargulisbacteria bacterium
ACTCATTATACGGTAATCGCATTATCGATAAATTGTATCATGTCATCAAAAGATCCCTGAGAGAATGCATCACTTAAGGATTTTCTAAAATCTTCGCGTTCTGTTGCCGTGGGGGCAAGAGTCGACTTGGTATTCAACCGGGTTAATTCATCCTTAATTTTAGTCACAGCAGGGGTAGAGACTCCGTAGCTTTTGAGCCGTGTTTCAACCTTTGCAATTTCGTCGGGGGTTAGAGTTTCAAGAGCAAGGTGCTGAAGCGATTTTTGAGAATCTACCACTGTCCCATTAGTAATGCGATGAAGCAATAGAGGTTTAGAAAGTACTTTCGCAAGGTCCTTGGCTTTCTCATCTGACGCTCCCAATGACTTAAGGACATCGACCACAGCTTGTGAGTTGACAGATCCATTAGCGTGGTACACTTGATCTCCATATACCGAAGACAACATCGATATTAGTTGATCATGTCCAGAAGGCATCTTCGACAAGACACGAGTTTTAACTTGATCAAATTGGGCTTTATCTAATTGAGTTGCACCTGGGAGCGGGGCACTCACCAGATCTTTTTCGGCCTGATCCCAGTCATGAAGTTCAGACGGAGTTAAATAGTAGTGCCCGCTGGCATCTTTAGTCACAATTCCGTTCGCTTCCAAAGCTGCCATAGTCCCTGAGGTAAGCTCTGCCGCCATACCGACAGTATCCGAAGATAGTGATTCTGTGAGTACCCCTTTGACAGATGTTTCATCTAACTGCAGCGTTCCAGCTAATAGCTGTTGGTGGCTTGTAAACTGAGTCGCGATTACCGCACCGGCATCATCGGACCAGCCAAGATGATCAAGACCTTGCTCCACAGTCGACATTACTTGATCTACAGGGAGGGCAGACCCTTTCACTGCATTCAAGATGACCTCGGTACGATTAGCCATGCCCCTTTCTTTAGCGTAGACATCCATGGCTTTTCCAAATTTATCCGCAATTCCTTCGTAGCGAGAGTGTTCCATCTTTCCAAATTTATCAAGCTCGGATCGAACTGGTTCGGACATATTGGCAAGAACAGCGGTCACTTGTTGAAGTGTCTTAACCGGGTCAGGTGAGCTCTGAATGTAAGTCATCATCGAATCAACAAATGCAACTGATGAGGCCTTGCCTTTCTTCGCATTTAAAAAGATGTTAGCCCGATGTTCAACATCCGTCTTTACTTGAGATAAATCGCGGTATTGAGTATAACTTGTTCCAAATAAAAGCTGAGAAGCTGCTGACTTATCCTCATCTGACACTTTGTCACCAAGGAGCTTGCCCTTGTCCTTTCCAGTACCTTTAAGCCCCATCATCACATCATTAAATAAAGTGCCGGCATTGGCGTGAATATGCAATAAATGATCTTTAAGATTAGCCAACCGTTGAAGATTTTCAGGTGTTTTTGGAGCACGTGATAGGGCTCCGACCTCTTTAATCATCTCTGCGGTCAATGACTGAAGCTTATAAATTTTCTTCATTCGGTCAGTAGGTTCAATGTCTGTCAATGGGCTTTTTTGTTGGGAGACATAATGGGTTTCAATATCAGGATCGATTAACGCTCTCAGAGCAAAGTCAGACCGGGATTTTTCGGTGGCAGTGCGATCAGACACCCCTTTAAGTACTCTGTGCAAGTCATGATGGATGCCATTAAATTTATCCGAAAGACGCTCTAGTCGACCGGTAGATTTGGGATCAAATGCGGAGGTAAGCTCTCCATTAGGTTTTATGTACCCCGCTACAATTAGCCCCTGCCATAGTTCACTTTGAGGGATACCGCTGCTTTGTGCCAATGTTTCTAAATCCGATGGGATAACTCCTCTCGAAGTTGATGCCATAGTGTCAGCCAATTCATGTGCATCAGTATTAAAAAGTTGGCGGGCATAATAATCATATTTACGCATTTCACCAGTGGGCTGAATCGAACTGCCTAAAAGATCCGGGAATGTAACAGACTTATCTTGATACATGTCATCCACCATCGAGCGGACATGTTTTCCGGCAGAACCATGTCCATGAAGGTATTCGGCCAAATAGTTTTGAGGTTTGGTAGGGCCTCCCTTAAATTGGGACTTAGTCCGATCCGCAGCCGACCCCGACCCCGTTTCTCTAATTTGGTCATATCGATAGGCTTGCCGTGCATAAATCAAATGGTTTCGCCTTGATCTCGCCTGTGGCCCTGTAAACTCATCTCGGGATAACCGAATCATCGGGGTCACCAAAAGGTGAGGCACTTTAAGGTGATGAACAATGCTCCGCATAACTTTAGTCCGTTCTAGACCATCTGGAATATGACTTAACAGATCATCTAAGTGAAGATCTGCCTCAGAGGTAATGGGTTTTCCGGTCCGATAATAGGCTTTTGTTTTTTCATCATACTTTAAAAATCCGTTATCGGGACGAGCTAATGTCTTTAAAAGACGGTCTCCAATTTCTTGTTTAACGGCACGAGATTGCTCAGCAGTAAAACCATCTGGAATAGCCCCAGGGGGGATTAGACTGTCAGGGAGAGAATCTACAAAATCAGCCCCGGTAAATGTACTTTTTTCTAAGACTAGTTGATTCAACCAACTGGTATCTTGATGTTGCATTCCCATTAACGCCAAAGAACGGCATACAGACTCAATCAGCGCAGGATTTTCATCATCTAAAGCCTGGCGAACTTGGGTTTCAAGCCCCTCATGAACGCTTCCTTTCATTGATTTACTCGCCGTCCCCGCAGAGATTCGGTCAAAAGTTTGCACTCCCATCGTGGTCTTTCCAGTCGCTTTTTTATCAAAGACAGCCATATGATCCACATGCCGCTGAATAATATCAAGAAGCTGTTTGTCTTGGGGGGCGGGCACATCTTGACCTTGAGAAAGAGTAGTAACCAATGCACTATAAACGCGCCCGGTACCATGGAGAAAATCTTCATGAAGGACATCTCTCAAAAAGCGTGCTTCGGGAGTTTTAACATCTCCAAACCGGATTAAGTAATCCCGACCTCGCGACCGAATCGAAGTAGCTAGCACCTGAGCAAAGATTTCTGTATCTTCTGGATGATCCGGACGAATCTGAGAGTGAAGATCTTGAAGCAAGTCTAACCCAGGACGACTCGTAGTGGCCTTAGAAGGGTGAATATTAAATATACCCAAGAATGATCGACCAAGAGATTTGCCAAGCTTAGTAGCGTCAGACTGTAATTCATCCGGAACAATGGCATCTCCGCCAGCCGATGTACTACTTTTAAGTTGAGCGACCACAGGCATCAAAATCATCGCTTTTTGATAAGAGTTCCAGTTTGGATTTTGTAGAACACCTTTAGCAAATGCTTTAAATTGCTTTTCATCAGGACTAGAGGCAATCAGCTTTTCTACCATCCGTTTAGTAAGAATATCCGGTTGAGAGGCTGTTTTTAAAGTGGCAATGGTTTTAGCAATTCCATCTTTAGAAATATTCATGGCAGTAAGTTTTTGCTTAATTACAAACTCAGTCTCAGGTGAGATGACGATTTGAAGAGCTCCGGTCGGAGAGATCACGCCTAGTCCATCCGGCTCTGGTGTCGACAACGCTGAAAAAATTTGACGAGATTCAGCAAGTGATACAGCCCCAGCTTTATGAGTTTTCTCTTGTTTAAATGAATCCTGAGAAATCAAATATCGAGAGTTGTATCGTTGTAACCACGCCATATCTTCAAACCCTTTGGCCACATCCGAAATCGGTTTTGTTAAAAATTCTTGTGTCATTTTATCGATAATTTGTTGTTGGAGCTGACGTCCCTGCACTGTTGTGACAGAATCCAATATCATGGACAAGTTCGTTTTGCCCAACCTCATCATTACCGGTGATTCAACCGACAGATCCTGCTGAGCGAGCTGAGTCAAAAATTGATGAAGTAAAATCGGATCTTTAGAGATCGTCGATAAATTGGCACATTGCTGCAGAGTCAATCCACCGCTTAGGGGCGTCAATGGTGCTTTAATCGCGTCAATCAAGTCTGTCACTAATGGTGATGGAGCAGTCGGCGCACTTCCGTCTACTGGAGGAGCGAATGACGATGCATCATATGCAGAAATCACTCGAACCAATAACGGATCAGTATGACGAGGAAGAGTGTCCAATAGCTGTTGTGCTTCTTGCGGATTTAGGATCGGCTGTTCAGGTGAAAATGGGCCTGCGGGGAGGGGAACATTATGGTGAATCGCTAATATTTCTAGCAATCGATTAAGACCTTTTTTATTTGCTGTAGTCATCTCTGAGTAGCTAGTAGTCATCAATTGCTCAGATTTAGCCATGACAATTGAAGTCAAAATTGGCATTAACTCGGGCGATGCACCCGATGGGGGGGGGCCCAATAAAAGTCCAAGAGACTCTGCGGCATGGTCAGGCGTGATTGCCGTGCGGGACAAAGCAGCTTTAATACGGGGGTGAGTATCACGGTCCGCCGCCGCCATCGAAGCTAGACGACCCACAACCACCGCATTGGCCGGATCTCGAACAAAGGCGTCAAGCTCAGCCTGGGCATTAGCGGCACCTGAGGACAGATGAGCCTGCAAAATAGCCTTCAACTTTATATCACTCATTGGAACTACATCTGATCCCAAGGATTTTAACATATCGAGGGCGGCCTTCCCGGGAGGGATCACCCCAGTAGAGAGATTAAATTGGGCAGAAAGGCTTAAAATCACATCTTGAGTCCCATCTGATAACCCACGAGAAAGCCCATGATAATGAGATTGGAGCACTTCATTAAGCGCAATTGTTTGCTCAGAAGTAAGCCCAGGGAGTAGACCAACCACACTTCGAGTAGGATCATACGCCGAAGTCAATCGTCCTGACTTATCAATAACATTGCGAGCTATAAGCTCACTTATCACAACAGCAGGATCAACTGGTGGTGGCCCAACCGTGAGAGCGTCC
>CAZZBY010000033.1:0-8494 GCA_964652635.1 uncultured Candidatus Marinamargulisbacteria bacterium
AGAGTTTTGATTGTTTGTTTAGTGTATTCTAATCTTAATGTTATTTTTGATTATTGGAGCTGTGGTTGGATTTGTCTTGACCCTATCCGGGTGTGGTGGTGCTATTTTAGCAATCCCTATGATGGTGCATTGGGGGCATTTAAGTTTGGTGCATGCGACTATATTGTCGTTGCCAATCGTCGGAGTGTCTGCTTTAGTTCCCTTGTTGTTAGGAGTATGGAGGCCAAACTGGGGAGTTTTAACGGTGGTCGTCATGGGAGCAATCCCGTCTAGTTTTGCGATGGCCTTTGTGAAGCCCTATATTTCGGGCATTTGGATTTTAATGGCCTTGATTGGGCTATCAGTTTGGGCGGTTTATCATGTGTGGATTCCGGAATTTCAGCTCTCTACAATGGATCGTTTGGATTCGTTTGGGAGGCGGATTTTAATTGGAGTCATGGCGGGATTATTAACAACGCTGACTGGATTAGGGGGAGGCGTTGTTTTAATCCCTCTCCTTCGCCGTTTTCTGGGAATGCCTTTGTCTCATGCAACGGCAACTAGTCTTGGCATTATTTTGGTGATTGCAACCTCATCGTTTTTAATGCAGCTCTCGGTGATTTCGCCTGAATTATCTTTTAAAATTTTTATTTTTTTATTTTTTGGTGTTTTAGTGGCCAATGGCATTGCCCGTGTCTTATTACGCCGCTGCTCTGACCATGGCCGTATCATGATCCGGAAGGGTATCATTTCTCTGGTAGTGGTCTTTTCGCTGGCCTTACTATTTTTTTAACGCTATCAATTGGCCTTGGTACGTGTGCCGATTTTGTCATCTAAAAGCATCACCAGCAACACTAATACACCGGTGATGGTGATCATTGCGATGATAGTCGCCCTAAAGCAGTGTCTGATCTTTTCAAAAACTATTTTTAGCTCTTTGTTTTCGTCAATTTGATTGAGGCGTAAGTATTCTAGGGGGCCGCTTTTTTTGAGGGAAACAGTATCACGACACGCTTTGATGGCCTCTTGGGTAGCGACTGCATCCTCTGAAGATTGGACAACATAGAGGTTTTGAACTCTATAATGTCTTCTCACAAACTGTTGAATATCTTCTAGATTTGGAAATACCAGAACTAGGGTTTCATCCGACAGAGTGGAAGGGTCTGGGGGCTTGATTTGCCATCTTTTTTTGTCGATTAGCTTCGCTATTTTCCCGCTTTCCCATACTGTACTTGACCCATGATCTCTCAGGGACTCCTGTCCACATACGATTACGATGACATCTTTGTCAACGAGATCTACTAATCCACTTAATGCCTCGGTTTCACGTGGGGTCATGACTGTGGATAGGGGAGTAAAGAAATGAGGCTCGACGACTTTATCGGGATCTATCTCTCTTTCAGTGGGATTGGCTAGCCATTGATTTGGCATTCCTACCTCTTCGTTGACGGCAGCACTTTGATCGACTGTCGGTGAAAACCATGTCATTTGACGATTTCGAGAGATGAAGTCAGTCCACTCCCCCACCTTTATGTCGTGGGCCTCTAATCGTTTTTGAATGTCTTTCTTTTCCGCTTCGAGCTGTGCAATTTTCTGAGAACGCTTCCTTCTCGACGTTTCATACCTGGTTTTGATGTCATGATATTCTTTCTTAAGACTTTCTTTAGCATCGTCAAACCTTCTCACTGCCAGTTTAAATCCCTCATTTGTTTTGGTGATCTCTTGGATTTTAGCATCTTGCATTTGAAGTTTTGTTTGAAGTTTTAGTTTCTCTTCTAACTCTTTTCGGGTTAATTCCATCATCTCGACCACTTTTTTTAAAATCTTTCCGTGCTCGCCGACTCCAGCTACACTGATATTGATGTCCTCAGAGCACTCTCTTATCCTCTTATCAAAGGCGGCCATTTTCTCTAGAGATGGAGGTTGTTGACTTCCCAATGCGTTAATCAGGTCTCGTGCAATTTGGACTACGATGTTAAATAGAGTTGAGATATCGTCGGTTACTTCGACGCTAGTGGCATCTGTGCTTGGGGCTGAGATTGTAGGGGGAGTGTATCCTTTCATCTCGGTGTGAGGGGAGGCATCCTCATCTCCTCTCATTAATTCGGATACTAACGCGACAATACTATCCGACATTAGAGCTTGTTTTTGGGGAATGTCAACCCTAACTATTGCGTCTTTTTTGGATTTCTTAAATTGATCGGCCAATCTTGTTAGAGTATCATTCCTTGCTTTGAGTGCGCCCGGATCAGGGAGAGCACTTAGTGTCTCCTTTCTTTTTTTAGTCAAGCTTTCTAATTTTGCGGCAATCGGTTCCCACTGCTTCAGTACCTCTTGTTTGTCACTGTCACACTGAGTGATATTCTGTTTAAATGTCTCTTCTTGTTTTTTAAAGGCACTATTCTTAGTGGCTTGTTTACTGTATTTTTCTGAAATCTCTGTTTCTTTCTTTTGGATCTCTTCTCTTAATGAAGCATTGATTCCCTTGTGTATACCGTCTACCTGCTCTGCCACTTCTGTCATCTTTGAAATCTCTTTTGAACTTTTGCATGTGGAATATGAGGGGAATAATTGCTTTGCTTTTTTTTGCGCCTCTTTGAGGATGTGACGCCTTACCTCAGCCAATTGGGCTTGAAGATTTAGTGGTGCAGAAAAGATTCCTTGGACTTCGGCTAATGCGTTTTTTAATCTTGCAACATCCCCCCATGTAATCGGTGTTGATTGGGGCATGGCAAATACTTTGCGATGAGTGTGTTGCATCTGGTACCTCGGAGTAATGAATGGTGTGGCCCTGTAACCAAAGAAGACATCTCTATGCTCTTACCATTAAGACCGGTATCTTGACATTATGGCGGAGTTTGTCGGCGGTGCTTCCGTAGAGGATGTCTCCGATGAAGCGGTGGCCGTGGGTGGACATGGCAATTAAATCGACTTTGTGTTTTTTCGAGATGAGTGCAATTTCGTCGGCAGGTTCTCCCATGGCGAGAATATACTCTACAGTAAAGCCCTCTGCAATTAGTTTTTCGGCTTGGGTATGAAGGTAAGCTTTGTCGAGTTTCATTTCTTCACTTTCAGCCAGATTGAGTTGTTGGTAGTGGCGAGCCACCCATCCATCCGCCACATGGACTAGCAATAGTGACGCCTGAGTCAGTTTGGCGAGCTGGCAAACATGAGTTAAAATGACATCGTCTGTTTTGGTATTTTCGAGGGGAACTAATATTTTTTTATACATGATTACAGGCCTCCAATTTTGCTAATGAACTGAGATACATTTGGCAGAAATTTATCCACTAAAAATTTGACATTGAGGACGACAATAATTGATGCCGTTGTCCAAGCGAGGACTTTAATCCATAGTGGATTGGCGAATTCGCCCATTTTAGCGGTATCGTCGGTGAATTTTATCAATGGAATCACCGCAAAACTAAGTTGAAAGCTTAAAATAACCTGACTCCACACTAATAGGTCGGTGGCATGTGTTTCGCCGTAGAATGCAATGACGACAATGGCTGGGACGATGGCAATAGCCCGTGTAATTAAGCGTCTTAACCATGGTCTAATCCGAATATTTAAAAATCCTTCCATCACAATTTGTCCGGCTAAAGTTCCGGTTAAGGTCGAGTTTTGTCCTGAAGCTAATAATGCGATGGCAAATAGTGTACTTGCAATACTCACTCCTAGGACTGGTGAGAGTAGCTTGAAGGCATCCTGGATTTCGGCAACTCCATTGTATCCCGACCAATGAAATGTGGCCGCAGCTAAGATTAAAATTGCGGCGTTAATAAATAGAGCCAGCATTAAAGCAATGGTCGAATCGAGAGTGGCAAATAGGATGGCTTCCCGTTTTCCTTCGGGAGTCTTCATGATATTTCGGGTTTGGACGATAGATGAATGAAGATACAGATTATGAGGCATGACAGTGGCACCTAAAATACCAATGGCAATAAATAGCATTTCTTTATTGTGGATGATGCCGCTATTTGGCAAAAATCCGTGGATAATGCCAGCAATTTCGGGTTTTGCGAACATTAATTCAAATCCAAAGCAGACTCCAATCGTTGCAATCAGGGTGACCACAATCGCTTCGATGTATCTAAATCCTTTGCTTTGTAAAAATAGGACAATCATGACGTCTAAACATGTAATCAGGCAGCCAATCACTAGCGGGATTCCAAATAGTAACTGTAACGCAATGGCGGACCCAATCACTTCGGCTAAATCGCAGGCGGCAATGGCCAGTTCGCATAACACCCATAGAATGAATGCTACTGGCTTGGAATAATGGTCACGGCACGCTTGTGCAAGGTCTCTGCCAGATACAACCCCTAATTTAACGCAGAGATGTTGCAATAAAATTGCCATGAGATTGGAGAGTAGTATCACCCATAATAGAGTGTATCCAAATTTTGCTCCCCCGGCTAAATCGGTGGCCCAATTACCGGGGTCCATATATCCCACCGCAACTAAAAATCCGGGGCCAGAAAAGGCCATCATTTTTTTAAAAAAAGATAACTTTTCGCCTATGGGGATTGAGCGATGCGCTTCGGGAAGAGAAGGGCTTTCGGATTCTCTCCGCCAGCCTCGGTTGTGAGGTGTCTGAGTCATTGATTTTCCTCCTGATGTTGAGAATCGACCTGTATTAGCCATACATGCTGGCCCGTGACATAGCTAACATGATGGGTTAGTCCACCAACGTTGATAATGAGGGACTGATCAAATGATAAAATTTCCTTGATGTGAATCACTGTGTGTAAGCGTAGTCCTAATGCT
This sequence comes from uncultured Candidatus Marinamargulisbacteria bacterium, assembly GCA_964652635.1. Classification (GTDB taxonomy): domain Bacteria; phylum Margulisbacteria; class Marinamargulisbacteria; order SXXA01; family SICP01; genus CAMCZW01. The sequence goes on from CAZZBY010000033.1 coordinate 4,750, forward strand.
TCTAAATAGGCCAAAAATTGAGTGTCAAAATCACTGACCCGACTAATTTGGTAGTATTTATTTTTTTTAGCGTCGGACAGCAGAATGCCTTCTTGCTTTGGAATCTGCCCATCAATACTTGGAATGGGGTCACCATGGGGATCAAACTTTGGAAAATGAAGGGCGAATTCCATTTTTTGGATGAGTGTGTCAGAAGCGGCATGCTCGAGACGATCAGCTTCTTCGTGGACTTTGTCCCAGGTGTATCCCAAGACTTGGTGGAGATACATTTCTAAAATTCGATGTCGTCGGACCATGTTTTGACCAATGGATCTTCCTTTTTGTGTCAATGAGACACCTTTGTAGGGGGCATAGTTGACAAGTTTTTTGTCGGATAATTTTCGCATCATTTCACTAACGGATGCCGGTGTAATCTGAAGTTTATCCGAAATGGCCTGTGGCTTGACTTCGGTCCCCCTAACGGTTTCGAGGTTAAAAATGGCTTTTAAATAATCTTCTGTACTAATTTCCATAAACTTCCTATATCTTATTGAATTATTTTAGGATTGCCTAAATTTTAAATTAGGATAGCTTATTAAATAAACTCTTGACAAGATCATTTGCAATCCCTCCCACTCTTTGTCACAATCATTGATGATGGGAACTTTAATTAAAACTGTCATGATTACCGGTGCCTCTTCGGGGATTGGAATGGACTTAGCTCAGCGTTTTGCTAAGGATGGGCATCGCGTGGCCATGCTTGCGAGACGTACTGATCAATTGGATGCCATTGTGAAGCATATTCGAGTATTTAACCCCTATGTGATGAGCATTACCTGTGATGTAACGCAGACGGAGTCCGTGAAAGAAGCCGTCCAAAAGTGTGTGGATGCATGGGGGACGATTGACATTGCGATTGCCAATGCAGGAGTTAGTTTACCCGAGTCGGGTGATGTGATGAACTTAGATCATATTGAAAGGACTTATCAGGTCAATGTCTTTGGGGTTGTCCGTCTATTTGAGGCCGTTATCCCCATAATGCGAAATCAGAAGAGTGGACATTTGGTGAGTGTGGCCAGTTTGGCCGGACTACGATCTGCGCCCCAAGCAGGGGCCTATTGCAGTAGCAAAGCCGCATTAATTGCCCTCACCGAAAGTTTAAGGTTAGATTTAAAGCAAATTGGCATTCATGTCACCCTGATTAATCCTGGATTTGTTGTCACTCCGATGACGGACCAAAACTTGTTTAAGATGCCGTTTTTATTACCCTTAGAGGACGCCTCATATCGGATTTATCGTGCAATTTCTAACAAAGTCCCGATATTTTCCTTCCCGTGGCCTATGGCGATCCTATCTAAGATTGCCACATTATTACCGGTGGGGCTCTATGACAAAATCATGCTTAATTTTAAAAATAATAAGCTTGGAGAGAGTTCATCTAGCGGCTAGCAGATACTACTCCCTGTTACCATCTCTAATACTGTAAACGGCTTATCCTCTCGCAGGCTTTTGGCTACTTTAGCTCGCCATTCATGATGAGGTAGTCCACCCGTGATTTGGGGTTGGGTGTACAGAGTTGATGCGAGCAGGAGTTGATCAAATGGGATGGCATTTTCGACCACAGTTTGTAAAAACACTCTGTCTACTGAGAGCCTTGCAAATTCGTTGATGGTGAGTCCTGACGAATGGAAAGCAATGTTGAGTAATGTTGATCGGCATTCCTCAAGCTGCTGATGAAGATACTTTAATTCTCCCCCAGCCTTTGCGGTTGCCTCCTGACAAAATTGGACAGATCCAATTGGAGGGGATTTTTCGGTAAACTTGGTATTGTAGATATTTTCAGCTCGGATCCTGATACCCGAATTCCGTAGATCAGGAAAGGTATAATCGGTGTCAATTGGCACGATTCCTTCGATTCCTAGACGAGATTTATCCCGAGTTACGACTAATGTGTTTCCAGGGTTATCATCTAATTCTTGTAATAATCGGCATCTAAAAAAAAATAACGTCAATGAACTTTGTGTCAATGATGGCCCAAGCCTTCTCCCAAACGAAGCAACATATTCTGGAGATGGGGTAATGAGGTCAGCAATGGCAAACCGCCGTGTCACTACCTTTTCTGTTTTGTCTAATGGATTTGAGTGGATACCGGTTTTCAAAAACCCTCTTCTTAATCCGCATACTGTTCCTAAATAAGGGGGTAACCCTGCTCGTATCGCTAACCCCCCTTCCAGTTCAGAATAAGTTTTAATGAGGTACCTTCTTTCTGATTTTGGGCCTTCGATAGCAGTTTTTTTTTCAGTTGCAAGCCACATCTTATATGATCGATTTGTACGAGGCCCATCATGAAACACGATTTCGGTTGAATCGATGGCAGCAAGTCTCTCAGCCCATGTAAACTGAGGAAATTTTGACATCATATGTCGATATTCCGTATCGGTCATTCCAGGCAAAGGAGGGACAAATCCCTGGATGGTCACATTTGGACTGACTAAGTTGGGGTATTTGATTTTAGCGAATCCATGGGGATCATTATCGGGTAGAAAATTATATGGCGTGAGACACAGTGGGATTTGGGTTTCTGGATTTAGTCCATATTTGATTTCAACTTGCTTTAATGGAGCCTTATGATGTGATTTTCGAATCGGGATTTTGGTGGGTAGTACTACTGTAACTCTTAGTGACGGACGAACTCCCATGTTGTGGCCCCCTACTGGTATCTATTTTTCTTTAGCCGTATGGTGTTGATTATAATCTCTTGACTCCTATTTCCCAAGCTTTTAATTGATTAAAATTGAGACTTAGTATCACTGGGATAAGGCCTTGAGTCTGCATCTTAATATTTATTATTTGTGAGATGCTCAGTATTATGGTTTGTTGCGAGAGAATCGTATCATTCCAGGTGAAGGAAGGAGTGTAAATATGCTGAGACAATTTATTTTTTGGACTCATCTGACATTGGGGATTGGGAGTGGCATCCTGATTTTAATGATTTCGATTACTGGGATGATTTTGGCCTTTAAACCTCAGATACTCGAGTCTACGGATCATGATGTTCGTTTTTTGACCTCTCATTATGGGCAGCGTATGAGTTTGGATAAAGTTGCTTTATGTGTGCATGATGCTTTCCCTGGGCGACTTATTGGCGGGATCACTGTCTATGCCGCCCCTGACCGGACGATGATGTTTCAGGTCGGTCCTCAGAGGGTTCAGATGTATGCCAACCCGTATACAGGTGAGATAGTGGGTATGGAGTCTGGGTATGCGACGTTTTTTAGGGCGGTGGAGTCTGTCCATCGCTGGTTTGGCCTTAATGGCGTGTTGAAGTCGATTGCGACTCAGGTTCAGACCTGGTCCAATGTTATATTTTTATTCATGATTTTGTCAGGACTTTATTTGTGGTGGCCGTATCGAGCCTCGTCCCTTAGTCTTAGGAAATCGCATCACGTGATTGGATTTTGGTCGTCGGCATTTTTGCTGATGATTATCTTGACTGGCATGATGATAAGTTTTAATTTTTTGCCGTTTTCTAAGATGCCGATTCGAGCCTATTTGGATGAATCGAATATGCCTCTTGAGCATATGTTGCAGATGGCTATTTCATCGGCTCCTCATTGGAAGTCCATTTCATTTCGGTTTAAAAAACCATCAGACCCGATTATGGTGACAATCGAGCATCCTCATGTTCAATTTTCTCCAAAATCCCTGCATACAGGGGAAGCTTTGGGCAGTATTGGACAATTTTTGGTATTTTTGGCATCGGCTG
>CAZZBY010000034.1:0-806 GCA_964652635.1 uncultured Candidatus Marinamargulisbacteria bacterium
TTAATGGCGGGAATACGACAGGTGCTACGATAAGTATTGGTACCAATGACAACCTTTACTTTATTAATGAGAGATTTGAGTTCGGACAGTGTCCCAAATCCGGTAAGTGTATAAGGTTTAACGGTGCATCCGTTACTAATTTGCTTAATCACGGTTTCTTCATGATCCCCTGCCCCAGTGAGGATAACATGGTAGGGTGTCTCCTGGTGAATATGGTTAATGACGCTAATATACCCCTGGACGGGCCATTGAAGATCACTGCCTCCAGTACACGGTTGAATCATGATGAGTGGCTCGTTTTGATAATCTTGAGCTTCTAATTTTTGGGCTAATTTCTGATCCCCTTCGGGGGAGGCATAAAGATCCATTCGGCCTATGATTGATGTCGGCTCTACTACCGTGCTTAAGAGAGAGAGATTATGGGTAATGACATGCTTGGTAATATTTTGATAATCCAGCCATTGCCCATCATTCATGAGGAGACCTGGGATTAACTGAGCCTTGTCTCCAATGCGAATGGGGATGTCAGCCAAGGTGACCATAATGGCCAATGGAATGGTCAAAAATGGGAGAACGACGATATCAAATTGGTATTTTTTAAGTTCTTTTGAGGTGGCAATAATGTCTTTTAATGTGGGCTCTTTTGGCAAAGTATCTGGGAGGATGGCGTCAATGGAAGGATGATTTTCTAATAGAGGAATATAGGCTTTTTGCGTACAAAGGGTCAGTTTGGCATTGGGATATTGGGCTTTTAGTGAATTGATTAGCGGTAAAGTGAGGATAAGGTCACCGATGGCATCAGGACG
>CAZZBY010000034.1:816-8020 GCA_964652635.1 uncultured Candidatus Marinamargulisbacteria bacterium
AAAATATTGGCGACAAGCTCTAAAAAATTAGGACCGGTCGAACTGTTGTTTTGAAATGGAATCATAGTGCCTAAGGTAGTCATGAATGTCGATATGCTCCGTAATGGGTAATTGAGATGTAAAGACAGGTTTAACATATTGGACTATTTTGTCAATGACGGTCCGGACGATCCACCGGGTAACGGGATGGACATTTCCGTGGATAATCGTGATGTTATGCTGCATGCATTTTTGAATTAATACCCATGCTGAACTGATGATACCTTGGGGAATTCGGAGAGGGATCATGATAAATTTGGCCTCTTCCCAGTACTGGCATAAGTGTTTGTACTTGAGGAAATCAAACTCGCTTTCAGCGATGACCAGGGTTCTGAATGTATGGATTAACCGTTGATCTTTTTGTGTTTCTTTTGTGACAGGTTCTTTGATATTGACCTTGTAAATTAAGGTATCTAATGTTTGGTAGAGTAAATCTCCGGTGATGTATTTTAAACATAGTGATCCACATTGTTTTTTGGGAGAATGGTGACAATATTGGTATTCCTTTCGAATGATTTCAAAATAGGGGGACAGTGGCGCCCATCTTCCCGGAAACTGTTGGGGCATTGGCGTCACTTGAATCATTGGTTTTTTTAAAAATGAAGCCATATGGGTAATGCCGGTGTCGGGTCCGATATAAAAAGTGCAGTACTCAATGGCGGCCATGACTTGCTCTAATGGTCTTCCAAATAATTTGATAATGTTGGGATTGGGCAGTCTTTTCAATAATTCCGAGCTCTCATTAGGGCCAATGAGAATAATATTCCATTCTTCGGGATCGAGCATTGTGATTAAGTCGATAATCGCATTTTCGGGGATGGGGTTACTAGATCCGCCGCTGGCGACACAGATTGCTAACCATTGAACCCTGGATCGATAATACTTTTGAAATTCAATGCTAATATTTTTGGTCGCCTCCGGGGAGATATAGAGTTGGGTAATGGGTGTTTCAGGCATTGAAATCCCTAATGGAGCCAGATGTCTTAGGTTAAATTTAATTTGATGTTGAGTAATGAGATTGGGTTTGGCATCCACTGTATGGGTATATAATATTCGATTGGGAAAGCGGGATTGGTCGGCAATACGGATGGGAATCCTGGCTTTGCAGGCCATCCAGGCAAGTGTAAGATTGTCCCATAATCCGATGTAGAGATCATAGCAGCCTTTTTGGAGTTTTTTTTGAATTTCCCCCTTATTTTTAAGGTTATACTCGGATGTCCATTTGGCTTCAATAATGGCATTAATTTTGGGATGCTGCTCCAGCACTTTGGCCCCGATACTCGAGGCTAACACGTCGATTCGAGCGTCCGGATAATGCGCCGCAATCGCCTCAATCGTGGGCAATGCCACAATCATATCCCCCATTCTGTCGGCGCGTTGGACAATAATTCGAATTCGATGAGGAGGCGGGATTGGCATTCGTCGGTCGCTCCTTTTAGTAGGGCTGATAGGACTTTTCTTCGATTAGTTTTGATCCTAAATAGTCATTAATACGGCGCTTAATTTCGCAGCGTTGGTCATTTGTGATGTAGACGGCTCTGGCGAGCTCAACAAAGGTGTCTCCAAATTGTTTTTGTCGCTCACAGTGTCGGATATCGTCTTCAATGATCCATAATTTTTGATTTGTGGCTTTGAGATCCTGATAGAGATCTCTTAATTTGGGACTATCTGGGAGGGTGTTGGCTTTTGTTTTTTCTAATAACTCTAGCTCATACTTGATATTTTGAAGTTTATTTTGATCTGTCACATTGTCTTTTTTAATTTCAAGAATGGACAATTTATCCAGAAGTTCGCCTGGGGCTACTGGGATGAAAATATCGCAACTATTACCTGAGTTTAGCATCATTGGGGGTGAGTTTAGAGGGCATATCCAAATTCGTCAAACTCGCCTATTTTTTGAAATCCAAATTGGGTATAAATGTGGATGGCATTGAGATTGGTTTGTGTGACGGCTAGCCCTACCAACTCAAATCTGGGGTCTTTTTTGAGGGTATTCAGCATGTTGGCCAATAAAATTTTACCTAGTCCCATTCCTTGGTAAGCGGGGGTAACGCCGATGTCGAATATCCAAGGTACATGCTCGTATCCCCAACACTTTACTTCGACGACACTGTAATAGCCGACAGGAGCTCCGTCTAAATAGGCGATGGAGGTCGCCTCCAAAATGGGGGTTCCAAAAATGCCTTTGAAAAATGCTTTTTCTAGTTCTACCCTACCCTCTCGGGTAGCCATATCGTAGGCGAGGGTTTGATCTTGGCTGATGAGATGTGCTTGGTAGGCCATTTCGCTGACGATGGGGGCATCTTCTATGGTCATTGTTTTAAAGGTCACTCTGGGCTCGATAATTTCGACCGAATTGTACTGATCCATATAGATGACCATGCGGTCTCGGGTACAGGTTTGGATACCAAAATATTCGATGGCTGGCCGATATTGTGCCGTTTCTTTAAATCGGATGAGTTCATGGAGCCAATGATTAGCAAACATTCTGGCATCTATGGAGGCTTTGACGAGGTGAGTTTCATATTCGGGGTGGATGGTGTGATAGGTAATATTTCCGTAATGGAGCCCGACAGATTCTATCCAGGTGATTCCAACTGGAGTTCGCCCGTCTAAGACGATAATTCCTTTGTTTTTTCCATTTAGAATTTCGTCTCGACGTTCCTGGACTATTTTTTCAATTCCATCTGCTCCTTGAAGCTCTTTCCAAATGGTGACAATGTTATCCAGCAATGGAGTCATGAGGTCATTGTGGTCTTTGGCATCGATAAATGAAATAGATTGGACGGCTTTTTGAATGAGTTTGGCTTTGCTTTTGTTGGTGTCTCCGATCAAGTTTGGGGCTTTGGCATAAGCAGCCAGAACGGCATTGGTATATAAGTTGGATAAGTCATAATCCGCAATCTGATACGCCGCCGTTGCCATGTTGAGAATTAGGGGCCAAGAGAGTGGAAAATAATCCTTCATCATCCACTTTTTGCTGAGAGTGAGATAATCGTAGAGATTATTTTCTGCCAATGCAATTTTGGCTAATTCACAGTAGGAAATAGAATACATTGGGGATATTTCGACGATTTTTTGAAAATATTTTTTGGCATTTTCAATGTCTTCTTTTTTGAGATAGGACCTGGCGATCACGATCAGTGCAGAGATACCCACTTGGGCATAATCGGTGAGAGCCCGTTCGGCATACGTAATGGCCTCGTCATAATATTGATAGTGATAGAGTGCGGATGCAATATGGGCGTTGATGGAATACCCATGTCGCTCGATTGGCGGCAATTCCTTACTCCAATTTTCGGCGATTTCAGGGGTGACCATGATGGGGTTTTCGGTTTTGGTCGACCAGATTTCTTCGACAATGTTGTGGGCTCTGGGCATATAGGAGTTTGGGGACCATACTTCATTAAAGACTTTGCCGATAACTTCGGTGCGACTCCCCTTGTAAATCGCCATCATTTGGCTGTTGCCTTGGGGATGAGTGGTCATGTTGACGGCTAAATTTTGACGGCTTGCCGCCCATTTTAGTAAAGGAAAACAAACCGCTGTATATTGGCTGCTTCCAAAATGTCCAAATAATTCAGTCCACGTTAAATCCTGTTTTAATTCTGTAAAACCAAAGTCATGAAGTACTAGAGAAGCCTCTGGTGCTAGACTGGCCATCATCGTATCCATTGCGCGTATCCATTGGTAGGGATAATTGAATTTAAAGTTTCCTTTTTTGGGGACAACTTCGGCGACAAAATCGATGAGTAATTGGCGTTCATCTGGCGTATAGTCAGTGAGTTCATCCAATGGAATGAGGTCTTCTGTTTCTTTGATTAGGGGGGCAATGATCGGGATGAGATGGTGAAGGTGGGTTTTATCTTCGCTGGTGACTAGGTCAATGATTTCGTCGACATTCAGGACTTTGGGAGGCCAGATAGTAGCGTTAGTGATGATGGCATCATCTGGGAGTTCGGCACCAATGTAGCGCTCGTAAATGATGCCGTCTTGGACGCAGATTTGCCTAGTGGGGAGTGCCGCCACGATATACGACAAGTAGATCCAATTGGGGACGCCAGGTGAAAACTCTGGATCGAGGGCACTAATTAGCTCTAACTGAGCACATTCATTGAGGTTTTTTAAAAATCCATATCGGTTAATATCATCGATTTGTGCTTGGGAATATTCGGAGACATGCAATGTGAATGTTGTGACGCCATATGATACTGCTTTTTGGTTAAGAGCTTCGATGACATGTTTTGCTAACATGCCCATGCCCGCTCCAAATTCGTAAAGGTGTTGATGTGGAAGCCCTGCCTGATCTTTTGGTAGGGTTTTTAAGTAATAGTGAGTTAATTGATCTGCGAATAAGCGACTGGTGCTGTATTCAAATGGGATTTTTTCAACAAAATATGTCGCAACTCCCCATTGCCAACTAATCCATGAGAATTGGTTTTTAATCGATTGAAAATAAGGAACTTTCGGATGAATACTCTTCATTTTTGTGAGTATACACTGGGTTTAATTATTTGAGCTAGCCTTGAGCCCGAAAATATGCTTGTACTATAGCAATTCTGAAATTTTTAGACATATTTGCCGATAATATATCTAGAATTATGTTTTATAAATTATTTTCTTTTAGCTTACCTATCGCTCAATCTACTTGTAGTTACGGGGCTATTTCCGATACTTTACGCCGTCATCCTGAGGTTCTTGATGTATTAACAAACACCCGTTTTAATACGTATCGATCTTTCAAAAAATATGTTGGCATTTTTGGACAGGAATTTGACACTCTGGCATCAAGTCCTCAGTCGAATGTCTTGGATCTTAGTGCGGGGGACTGTTGTGCACTTTTTGATGTTTATCAAAAGCATCCAAATCGCTCGGGTCACTTACATGGATATGGTTTTGCATTTCCCCAACATTCGCTTTTTACTATTGCTTATTATGAAAATTTCAAAAACGATATTTTTAAATTTATTTCTGGTGATTTTTTAACTTGTACTATTTCTCCTCATGTTTACAATGTCATCATCGATTATTTTGGCGTGCTTTCGTACAATATGGCACCTCACATTGCTTTTCAAAAAATCCATGAAGGGTTACAAGTCGGAGGAAAAGTATTTATTAAGCATTCTAAGTATGTTCATATTTTGGATAGCACGGCTGTTCCTTCTACTTCAAGCGAGAGTACTGCGAGTTATTTACTTGATTGGGTGAAGGAGAAAATCGGAGATGCCACGATGACTGGATTTGTTATTTTATCCCCTTCGGAGGATCGTGTTCTTTGTCTTCAAAAAACTGACACCCCTTTTAGTATGCCTAGTACAAAAGTGCTGTACGCTGGATACCCTAATGGTAATCATGAGGGTTATCCTTATATTCAACTTCAAGAAGTTGTTAGGGATGCAGATTGTTAGAAAGTGCTATCTTTCTTTAATTCGCACGCCACGCTTCTATCTCACCTATGTTCGTTTTGTAAGTGGCAACTTAGTCGCTCTTTGATGATGCTTAATTCGTAGACGGTTCTGGCAATGGTTTTGGCATCGTTGTCTTGGCTAGACTCTACCCAAATTTCAAGTGGATTTTGATGCAATTCACTTGCCATTTCTGATAAAATTCCCATGGCTAATGGGGCGGGTCCAAAATCACTTATAATCCCACCCAGCGCTTCTGCATAGGCACGATTGACGTCTTCTAATTCTAAAAATTGGTCAGATGGATCTTGGGTTTCTTTGGCCTGGCTAATTAAGTCCTGGAATCTTGATTCCAACTCTTGAATACGTTCATGTAACAAGGATAAGGTCTTCATATTATCGTTCCCCCACATTCTTCCCCTAATGTCGGATAGATTCCCTGCTTTCTTGGTGTTGAAACGTTGGTTATTCATTTAACAAAGTTCTCCTAGTACGACTCGTGATCTTAGCATTGAGGGTCTTAACCTTGTATACTCTGGTTATCTTGATTTCTGGATGTGCCCAGTGTTTCGTTTTTCCAAAGCTATCTTACTCCTTTTGATCCTGTTTGTCGGCCCGGTATTTCCGGTGTTTGCGGAAGTTGTGTCGGCACGGCTAGTGATGGATTATCGTCAGGTTCAACCCGGGCATATTGTGCGGGCTGGAGTTGTACTCACGATGCCTGATGGATGGCATATTTATGGTGAACATCCTGGAGATTTGGGGCAGCCTACGACGATTGAATGGACCCTTCCTCAAGGATGGGCGGTGGGTGGCATTCAGTGGCCCACTCCAATTAAGTTTGAAATTTCAGGACTTAAAACAATGGGTTATGAGCATCAAGTGATGCTGATCTCGGATCTGCATGTGCCGGCAACGGTGCCTGATTCTGCCCCAATTGTATCGGCTAAAGTGAGTTGGATTGCGTGCAAGCAGCAATGTATTCCTGAATCGATCATACTTACTCAGCCAGTCACCGTATCCTCATCTGGAGAGATTCCAAATTTAGAATTTCAAACCCTTTTATCTGGGGGCATCAGTTCTTCCTCAGGGATTTTAAAATGGGTATTAGGGGCTTTTGTCGGCGGATTAATTTTAAATTTGATGCCCTGTGTTTTCCCTGTTTTGGCGTTAAAAATTTTGGGATTTGTCACGCAATCTCATTCCTCTCGGAAAGATATGATTAGCCATGGTCTATTATTTTCGTCTGGGGTGATGATGACATTTTTAGTTCTTGCAGCGGTATTGGTGGTACTTCGGTCCGTGGGAGCTCAGATGGGATGGGGGTTTCAATTGCAATCTCCGATTGTGGTGGTACTACTTGCTGTACTTTTTGTTGTTTTAGGCCTAATGTTGCTTGGCATTTTTGAAGTCGGAACCTCATTGGGCCGGCTTCAGCAGCTGACTGTTGGAAAATCTGGAAAGGTGGCGTCCTTTTGGAATGGCGTTTTAGCGGTGATTGTGGCCACCCCCTGTACTGCTCCGTTTATGGGGTCTGCGGTGGGTGCGGCATTGTCTAAGCCTGGTAATGTCACCTGGGCTGTCTTTGCTAGCCTTGGCGTTGGAATGAGTGCGCCTTATTTATTGCTGTCATTCTTTCCAGGTTGGATTCGCTATTTGCCAAAACCAGGAATTTGGATGGTCCGGTTAAAGCAACTATTATCCATCCCCATGTTTTTGACAGCCTTGTGGTTGGGGTGGATTTACGTTGCTCACTATGG
>CAZZBY010000035.1:0-7865 GCA_964652635.1 uncultured Candidatus Marinamargulisbacteria bacterium
AAAAACTGCTTGATTTGGCTATTGGATACAGCCTCATTTTTAAGAATATAGTTAAAAATCTGCTCTTGTCGGAATGTTAATTGTTTCATTTTATATCACTAATTGTAACATAATGTAACACAAATTCTATAAAAATGTTACATAAATCAATATTTATCCCTCATTTTTTATTTGCCATTCTTACCTAATCGATATCTGATATGTCGTTTTAATGCCAATTTCAGTAGGGCGATGGGGGATAATCGCTACGGTGATAATGGCCACAATAAAGACCGTAGTGAGGAAAGTTACTAATTTAAATATAGCAATTTTTTGCTTTCTTTTTTTATAGATAACCGAATGATGATGACGTCTACTAGGTGCTTGATAATGGAAGTGCGGAAGTTGAGTATTTTTATCGTCTTCAACTACGTTTTTAATCACTCTTAATTCTTGTAGCTCTAGTTTCATAGGTATCCCCCTTCTTTTGATTTTTCCGTTAAATATTGACATTTTTGATTTTTGCACCAATAATCAATAATGTCTAATTTAATATTTTTGATCTCTAGGGGATGCCTTTGTTTTTACTGGTTGATTGCAATAATTTTTTTGTCTCCTGTGAGCGTGTATTTCAGCCGGAGTTACGTGGGCGGCCAGTGATTGTGCTGTCGAGTAATGATGGATGTGTGATTTCACGATCTAATGAAGCCAAGGCTTTGGGTATTGGGATGGGGGTACCTTTTTTTAAGGTCAAAGCTCTGTGTGACCGATATCGTGTCATTATTCGGTCGTCTAACTTTGCGCTTTATGGGGATATGTCGCGGCGGGTGATGCAGGTATTAAATGAGCTGTGGCCAAATGTGGAAACGTATTCGATTGATGAGGCGTTTTTGGAAGTTGAGGAGCCGATTAGCGAATTTATGGCCCATTCGATTAAGGAAACGGTGTTGGAATGGGTGGGTATCCCTGTGTCAGTGGGTATTGCTCAGACCAAAACATTGGCCAAAATTGCCGCAAGTATTGCGAAAAAAGACCCGTCTTATTATGGGTGTTATGTCCTTCGATATCCGGGAGTGGATGAGTCAATTTTGCAAAAACTACCGGTGGGGGATGTGTGGGGGATTGGATGGGAATTATCTCGGAGGTTGCCGTTATTGGGCATTAAAACTGCGTATGATTTGGCCTTGTCTCAACCTCAGACGATGCGAGCGATGTTTTCGGTGATGGTGGAGCGAATTGTGTATGAATTGCGAGGGATTTCCTGTTTGCAGTTAGACCACATAATCCATGATCAAAAAAGTCGGATTTATACTCGGTCTTTTTCGAAACGTATTACTGAGCTCAGTATGGCCGAGGAAATTATTTCGACTTTTGCCACTAGATTGTCTGAACAATTGCGTAAGGCTAGGCAGTTAACAACCGGCATCATTGTAGTGATGCGGACGGCTCTTCGATACACCGACCGTGTCAACACTCTAGGACCTTGGCTCAATGACTCTTCGGAGTTTGAAAGCTGTGGTGATGCCACATCGGATACTCGTGTGTTGGTGGAGGTGGCACTGAGGGCGCTTCGGCGTGGGTTTAGGCTAGGGATACCCTATCAAAAATTGGGGGTAGTTTTGGCGGGATTGCAGTCTGAAGATGGGATGACGGAAGGGTTATTTAATCGGGAGGAGAGACGACAGTCAGAAGCGTTGATGGCAACGATGGATCGGATTAATGGGCATTATGGAGCGGATGTGGTTCGGTTGGCTGCAACTGGCGGGGAAAGGCTATGGGATGTGAGGTCGCATTATCGGTCTTGTGGTTATACTACTGACTGGGAGGGGGTTTTGGTGGTTTGAGTTGGTTTACCGTGGTACTTCAGGACACAGAGTTCGACAGACTCACTCATCTTAGATCTGACCCCTTTAGTACTATCAAAATATCATCCCCAACACGCGTCACTTCTTTCAATTTTAACCTAGGAACCTCATCCACCGTTTGGTACGACTGTGGGAGTGCTAAAACTGGAAAATCCCCCACTCCACCCATCAGCATCGGGGCATAAAAAAGATAATATTCGTCTACTAAGTCTGCTTGGATGAAGGTGCTGTAGACACCTGGTCCGCCTTCGATGAGGATGTCGCAGATGCCTTCTTGATAGGCCATCTTTAGGACTTGATCTAGGGGCAGTTGGCTGTTTTTTGTGGGGAATTTCCATTGGGTGACTTTTTTAGTGAGTTTGGGTGAAAGTTGAGTATTGTCCTTAGTCACCAAATATACTTTTGCTTTGGGATTACTTGTAAAAAATTGGGCATTTTCGGGGGTTTTTCCGTGAGGATCGATGATGATGAGGGTTTTGAGGCTATGGTCTTTTTGATTAAGACGGATATTGAGTTTGGGATCGTCGACCAAGATGGTTTTATAGCCAATCAGAATTGTCTTGGTCAACTTTCTTAGTTGGTGGACTTTTTGTCGGGATTTGGGTCCAGTGAGGTATTTGCTTTGGCCGTTTGAGAGTGCAATTTTTCCGTCGAGGGTCATGGCTGCTTTGAGACGAACAAATGGGCGATTTTTTCGCTGGTTAGTGTAGAAGACTTTGTTTAACTCCTCAGCTTGAGGGGCAAGGATGGTATGGGTAACTTGAATACCTGCGTTTTGAAGGATACCAACGGCCGGATTTTGGTAAACTTTGGGATTGGGGTCGTTAGCTGCATAGATCACATGGATGATCCCTGCTTGGATAATGGCGTCGACACAGGGAGGTGTGCGTCCGTGGTGGGTGCAGGGTTCAAGGTTAACGTAGAGTGTGGCGCCTTTGGTGGCGGGGCCAGCAGCGGCGATGGCAAGTCGTTCGGCATGGGGTAGGCCCGCTTTTTGATGGACGCCCCAGGCGATAATATGGCCGTCTTTAATGATGCAGGCGGCTGTGGCGGGGTTGGGAATGGTTTTGCCCAGTCCTTGTTTCGCTTTTTGAAGAACTTTGGCCATGATTTGTTCATGTGTTTTTAAAGGATTACTCGGCTTCTTTAGTGTCATCTTCAGGGATTTTGGCCTTGTAGGCGATATCGTCGTTAAATAGAATTTGGATGTCGGTACCAGTATCGGCATAAGTGCTAAAGGTGTTGGCCCCTTGGCTTTTGAATTGCTTTTGAAAAATGGGTTTTGTCTCGGTTTTGGTCACTTGATTGACTATCACTGTTTGGGCGGAGGCCCCTTCGACGAGGTCAAATGTGACGATTACTTCACGTTGTTTTTTGGAGATTCCACGACTAAACCGCATCGTAACATTGCCGATTTGGACGTCAATGGGAATCCCTTTACTTACCTTGACATGGATGTCGCTTCGTTCGCTGACGGTGGCATTTGGGGTGGTGTCTTGGGAGATAATGGTGCCTTTAGGGTAGTCGTATGAAAATACTTCTTCGGCGACGATGATGTTGAGACCTATTTTTTTCATGATATCAGTGGCTGTGCGGATATCCCGGCCGGTAATGTCAGATACTGTGACATCGCCTTTTCCTTTGGAGATAATAAGTTTGATAGTACGATTTTCTTTGACCATCATGCCTTCTTTGGGCTTGGACTCGATGACATGGCCTTCTGGAATATTATAGTGATAGAGAGTTACTGAAACAATGCCTTCAAGTTTAGCATCTTCTAGGGTTTTTTGAGCCATTTTAAGGGACATGCCGACGACATTGGGGACGACGACATTGGAGTTTGATTTTTTGCTTTTATCGGATAATTGGATGGTAGCAATTGTGAGACCAATAATACCTAGACCTAACATGATGGCAAAAACCCTGGGAATCATGCCGACGACTGGTCGTTTTCGTGATGAATATCCGCCCATTTTATATGACTCCTGTGTAAGTTTATTTTTTTCCTTGATTCGGCTCAATTCTGCGGGATGGTTGAGCATATTAATCCATTCGGTCCAGGTTTTAAACCTACGGGATGGTAGTATTTCGAGTGCAATATCGATCGCATCGGCCACTTTTTCTGGAAGATGGGAAGGGATGTCATAGCTTATTTTCCCTTCACTCCACTGTTTTTGTAGTTTATTTAATTTATCTGTGTAGGGATAGGGCCATTCCTGATAAAATAGGACATGCATGATGGTGGCCACGGAAAACATATCGGACCTTGGGGTAATTTCGCCCCATTGGATGGTTTCGGGAGCGACCATGATGCCATCTTCGAGCGAGTGTATTTTTGGGATGTGGTGCTTGATAATTTGGGCATTTAGGCCGGCACTGGTCATTCGAATATTGTAGTGACTGTCTAGCCAAATGGTTTCAAAATTGATGTTGCCATGGACAAGGTGATTGTCTTCAAGTTCTTTGCTGGCGAGGATGATTTGTTGGATCCAGCCCCATTGAACATTCATGCCAACGGATTGATTTTTGAGGACTTCTTCGATGGGACGCATGCCGTTTTCATGGGGATAGATGGCGAAAAAATGGTCGTTTTCGATATGGTAATCGGCTAATCTCAGGATATTGGGATGGTGGATTTCAATCATGCGCTGGGCAGAGAGGATTAGATCGTGGACAACATTAGGCGTCATCCATCTACTTTTGTATTCCCAGATGAGCCATTGGGTGTGAGTTTTGAGCGATACTGCTTGATAGATATAGGCGAATTCATCTTCATGAATGCGGTCGTTAAGCTGATATTCGGACCTAATTAATGTCATCGCTCCTCCTGAGCTGTGCTAAATCACTATATCGGTTGCACTCACACTTCACCTCCGATAGTCTTCATACAAAGAAATTTCCAAATCTTATCCCTTTTAGCATCGCCTGCTCAGGTTGGCTTACTTTAATTTTTATTTTTTTCGCTTAATAATCCCTTGCTTTTGCTTGAGGTTTCGTCGGATATCGATTTGCTTTTCTTCGGATTTTTTTAGGAATAGGCCGATTTTAGATTCAAAATCGTCATTACGTGTTTTTCGTCTTAAAAAGAGGGCCGGTTTTTCGGTTTCATGTACTTTTTTGATGGATAAATCGAGTTTTCCCTTGGCATTTCGGTTGAGGACTTTGACTTGTATTTTTTCGCCGATATTGACGAATGCGGTGATTTCGGTGACATATTCGTTGGCGATTTCTGAAATGTGAACAAGGCCTTCTTCTCCATTGTCGAGTTTAACAAAAGCTCCGAAAGTGGTGATATGGGTTACTGTCCCATCAACGACTTGGCCGATGATGTCTTTTTGGTCATCTGATGAATCTTGCTGGGTATTATCTAAGGATTGTAAGTCTTGATTTTCTGTGGTTTCTTGAGTTGATTCGTTATTTGTCATAATTGATTAATGTAATTTAATTACACGTTCTCCTTTTTTAATCAGTCCGAGGTCTTGCTTTGCTCTTTTTTCCCAGTATTGGTTACTGGACATCTCTTGAAGCTCTTTTTTGAGATGATGATTTTTCTCGAGCACCTTTATGTAATCCTCTTGTGTGCTTTTATATTCTAAGCGGAACGCATTATAACGAAAAGTATTCCTAATTCCAATATAAAGGCAATAAACTAAAGCGATACATGATATCACCAGTATCGCTGTTTTTTTTGCTTTCATGCTGATTTAGTTGCCCACGGTGACCTTGAGATTGTGAAAGGCTGAGCGCCCTGGAAACTTGGCTTGGCGTCCTAAACGCTCTTCAATTCGGATAAGTTGATTGTATTTTGCAATGCGATCTGTGCGGCATAATGAACCGGTTTTGATTTGTCCGGCATTGGTGGCAACGGATAAATCTGCGATAAAGGTATCTTCACTTTCTCCAGACCTATGGGAGATGACGCTCGTGTAATTGGCGGCTTTTGCCCGTTTAATAGTCGCTAATGTTTCGGTAAGTGTCCCAATTTGATTGACTTTGATGAGGATGGAATTGGCAATGCTCTTGTCGATACCTTCCTTCAATATGGCTTCGTTGGTGACAAATAAGTCATCGCCAACGAGTTGAACGGTGTTCCCGAGTGCTTTGGTGAGCAATTCCCATCCATTCCAGTCGGATTCGTCTAAGCCGTCTTCGATAGAGATAATGGGGTATTTTTGGCAGAGTTGGCTATAGAGTTCAACCATTTGCTCGGGGGATTTGGTAACCCCTTCACCACTAAGTTGATATTGGCCGTTTTTGTAGAGTTCGGATGCGGCGATGTCTAGGGCAAGTACAATTTGTTTTCCGGGTTCATATCCTGCGGTTTGGCAAGCATCGAGAATTTCCTTGATGGCATCTTCATTGGATTTTAGAGATGGGGCAAATCCACCTTCATCTCCGACTGCGGTTGACATGTTTTTTTTGTTGAGTTGGCTTTTGAGAACTTGGAAAATTTCACAGCCCATTTGAAGGGAATGTGTGAGATTTTCAGCACCGACTGGCATAATCATAAACTCCTGAAAATCGATGGTGTTGTTGGCATGGGCCCCCCCGTTGAGAATGTTCATCATGGGGAGGGGAAGCGTGATGGCTTCTTGTCCTCCTAGATATTGAAACAGCGGGGTATTTTGGGACATCGCAGCGGTTTTTGCGGCGGCTAGCGAGACGCTTAAAATCGCGTTGGCACCTAAATTACGTTTATTGTCAGTGCCATCCAGTTTGAGCATAATATCGTCTATTTTGGATTGGTTGGTGATGTCCTGATCTTTGAGGGCATTAGCGATGGCGGTGTTGACGTTGTGGACGGCTTTGAGGACGCCTTTACCTTTGAAGGCTTTGTCGCCATCCCGAAGTTCGAGGGCTTCTCTGGACCCTGTAGATGCCCCAGATGGGACGATGGCTGAGCCGGTAATACCGGTGTCCGTTGTGATTTCGGCTTCGACGGTGGGGTTTCCTCGTGAATCGATTACTTGCCGTGCGTGAATTGATGAAATTTTAGCCATGACAACTCCTCAAGTGGTGAATAAATGTATTTTATATTGGGAAATACTATACAATTTGTTAGTAAGTCTGTCTTTAAAAAATAGAGGGTTTTATGAAAAAATTAGTTGTATTATGTGGATTTTTGGTGGTTTTGGCGTCCTCGGCGTGGGCCGGAGCAAATCAAGTGACGATTTTGTGTTATCACACGTTTTTAGGTAAACCATCGGTGTATACAGATTTTTCGATTTCGGAGTTTCGGTCTCACATTGATGTATTGCGAAAGAATGGGTACCAGTTTGTTCAGTGGAAAGATGTGGTTGGGAATCGGATTAAGGGTGATCATAATATTTTGGTCATTATTGATGATGGGCATCGGACGGCGATGGATGCGTATACTCAGGTGTTGAAACCCTTGGGAATTAAACCGATGCTTGCGATTTATCCGGGAATTACAGGAAGTCGATCATTTGCACTCAAATGGGGCACGTTGATTCAGATGCAAAAAGAAGGCTGCGAAGTGGCGTCTCATGGGTATTTTCATGAGTTTTTTACCGAAAAATTTTATCGTGACCATCCCGATCGGTTTAAGGATGAATTTTTTAAGTCTAAAAAAACCCTTGAATCTCACTTATCGGTACCGATTACGTCGATTGTGTATCCATTTGGGGTGACGAGTGATATTGCCAAGAAGACATTGAAGGATGCGGGATATGCGTATGCTTTTTCATTGAGACAAGCCTCATTATCGACGCCGATTGCTGCGGCAGAATTGTTGGACTTGCCACGATATATGATGACCCGGAGTGGTGCACAGGGGATTTTAAAGAAACTGACTGACCCTCGCTAGTTACTTGATGTCGTCAGGCTCTAGTTCGTCGTCAGAACTGGGAGAGCCCTCTTGAGGACTAGGAAGGGATGGACGGTCAACGTAATTGGCAAAAATATAGCGACATAAAATAATAATAAGATGAGGGGGAATACGCTTGTGTGAACGCTCAAATCGCTTGATCGATAATAGTATTGATTTTAGCAAGGTATTAT
>CAZZBY010000036.1:0-6963 GCA_964652635.1 uncultured Candidatus Marinamargulisbacteria bacterium
CTGCATGCTCCAATAACTCGGCGTCATCATGTACGCGGTCAAACGGAATGTATAATTCCTGATGGAGATAGGTCTCCCAAAGACGATGATGCCGAATCATTTGCATCCCCAAACGACGCCCTTGAGATGTCAATTGAACACCCTTATACGGTATATTCTGAACATACCGGTCCGCTTCTAATTTTTTAATCATATCGGCCACAGCGGGCTGAGATACATGAAGACGTTGTGAAATATCTCGCATTTTAACTAAGGGGGAATCCTGTGAAAGTTCAAGCATCACAATAGCCTTAAGGTAGTTTTGAGTACTTGGTTTCATGTCACTACTTTATCAGGGTACCCTTCCAAATCGCTAGCCGAAAAATACCCATCCAGATTACAATGTCAAGTAAGCTGTATCCGTGAACCAAGGAGATTCCATGACTCATGATCTAAAAACGGTGTTATGTGGACTAAGCCTAGTCCTATTCGCAACATCACTATCTGCAAAACCAACCCTCATTACAGGGGCTGGGGCCACACTTCCATATCCACTTTATAGCAAATTATTTGCCATGTATTCCCAAAAAAATAATGTCCAAGTCAACTATCAACCCATTGGATCTGGGGCAGGGATTATGCAGCTACGTAACGGCACCATCGATTTCGGTGCCACCGATGCCTTCGTCACCGACAAAGAAATCACACAATACAAATTATCGATCATCCATGTGCCTATTTGCATCGGATCTGTGGCCATCATTTTTAACCTCAACGGAATCACCCAACTCAATTTAACCCCCGAAGTAGTGGCAGGTATTTTTTTAGGTGACATTACCAACTGGGATGATCCTAAAATTAAATTACTTAATCCATTGACGACTCTCCCCAAACAAAAAATTGTCCCCATCCGCAGATCTGACAGCAGCGGAACATCCTTTATTTTTAGCCACTACTTAGCCACCATTAGCGATAAATGGAAAAAATCCGTTGGCGAAGGCATGAACATCAAGTGGCCAGTCGGGGCCGGAACAAAATTTAATGTTGGGATCACCAGTATGGTTCAAGATATTTCAGGAAGCATCGGTTATGTCTCACTCCCATATGCGATCGAAAACAAAATGACCGTTGCTTCCATCAAAAATAAATCCGGAAAATTTATTACCCCAACACTCAAATCTACGATTGCATCTGCCAAAACGACACTGCCCCCTGACAGTCGAGTGGCCATCAGCAATACCCCAGTTGCCGACGGATATCCCATCACTGGCTTCACATGGATATTGCTCAATAAAGACGCTGAAAAAAGCAAAATGACCTTAGATGAAGCCAAAGCATTAAAAAAAATCCTTGTGTGGATGCTCACCGAAGGCCAAGTCTATGCCGACTTTATGAACTATGCGCCACTCCCCGTCGCCATGATCAAACCCTCAATCGAACTCGTCAATAAAATGACCTACAAAGGCCAACCCATCCCTGAATAAATTTAAATTAAACAAAAATAATCCCCTTTTTTTAAAATGATGAATCGAGTTACCAGTATCAACCGCATCGAATTGAAGGAGTTAATACTCAAAAACATTCTTTTCATCGGAGGATTTAGTCTAGTGACGCTAATGGTTGCCATGATCATCACATTAGTCATCGGTGCATGGCCAGCACTTCACGCCATCGGTATTAATTTCATCACACATTCCGAATGGGACCCTATCTTTAATCAATATGGGGCACTCCCATTAATCTACGGGACTATCCTCGTCGCAGTATTGGCATTACTCATTGCCCTGCCTCTTGCACTCTCGGTGGCCCTCATAACAACTGTCATCATCCGATGTCAAAAAATCCAGAGGACCCTCAATAGTCTCTTGGATGTATTATCAGGGATTCCATCCGTCGTATTTGGACTATGGGCCTTAGTGACCATTGTCCCTCTGGTAAGACGACTTCAGGTGGCGTGTGGGATGCCACCTTATGGAGTATCCGTACTCAGTGCAGTAATCACCCTCGCGATCATGATTATTCCCTATGCCGCAGTTCTGGTCAGAGAAGTCATTAAAACCATGCCTAAAACCCTCATTGATACCACCTATGCTTTGGGCGCAACTCAACTCGATCTCATCACAATGGTTGTTTTGCCATACTCAAAATCAGGTATTACCGCCGGAGGAATCCTAGCACTCGGCCGTGCATTAGGAGAGACCATGGCTGTTTCCATGCTCATCGGAAATATTACCAAAATCTCGAGCAACCTACTCGACCAAGGTAATACCATTTCCAGCTTACTCGCCAACGAATTTTCAGAGGCGGTTGATCCTTTATACCATTCAAGCTTAATGGTACTGGCACTCGCCATATTTGCAGTAACAACGCTCATGAGCGTTTTGGGAAGACGGATGATTCGATGGGTTCAAACAAAAAATTAACTCAATCCATTAATCATAGGCAGCGGCTTAGCCTCATGGGGGTCATCATAATGAGCCTCCTCTCACTCATCGTATTAATCCCACTGATAAGCATTATCCTGATGGTCATTAAAAATGGCATGAAGGCGTTCACCCCACATATCGTGATCCAATATGCCACCGTCCTTGTCCCCGAACGAAACGCCCTCATCAGTGGATTGATCGGAAGCAGCATCATGATGGCCATCGCGACAAGTATTGCACTCCCTCTAAGTATCCTTGTTGGTGTGCTCTGCGTCGAATATCCCATCCACTGCCTCACAAAACTCTGCCGGCTATCGGCAGATATCATCCAAGGGACTCCATCGATCGTCATAGGGATTATTGTCTATTGCTGGATGGTTATGCCCACCGGTCAATTTAGCGGGCTGTCAGGGGGGATTGCCCTGGCAATCATGATGCTTCCCGTCACGATCAGGTCCACAGAAGAAGTACTGCAAAAAGTGCCTCCCCAAATCAAAGAAAGCGCATTGGCATTGGGGGTACCTTATTTTAAGGCCATCCAAAAAGCCGTCCTCCCTAGTGCCATGAGAGGTATTATCAGCAGTGCCTGCATCGCCATTGCCAGAGTGTCCGGAGAAACCGCACCCTTGCTCCTCACTGCACTAGGAACCCCCTTCATTACCATCAATATTTTAAAGGAAATGGGAGCTCTACCTGTAATGATCTATCATTATGCAACTAGCCCGGACATCACCTGGCAATATCTCGCGTGGGGAGGGGCCATGGCCCTGATTGGAATGAATGTCATTTTAATCACCACTGCAAACTGGATTGGGTATGAAAAATAAACCTGTATTAACCACGCATGATCTCTCGATAGATGTCAAAGAAAAACCCCTCATCCAAGGGCTTAATTTGGAAATTTATTGGCGCAAAATCACTGCAATTATCGGGCCATCCGGATGCGGAAAAACCACACTCATCCGAACATTTAACCGTCTAAGCGATTTAGACTCCAATATTTCCTATACCGGCCAAATTCAATTACTAGGTCGCAATATTCAAGAGATGCATCCTATTTTATTGAGACGAAAAGTGGGGATGGTCTTTCAAAGGCCCATGCCGTTTCCAACCATGACGATTGCCGAAGATGTCCTGGCCGGATATACACTTAACAGCATTAAGCTCAGCCCAACCGAGCGCGAAAATAAACTCGAAGACTCCCTCAGAAAAGTAGGCCTTTGGGACGAAGTCAAAGATCGATTATCCGAGCAGGGTAATGATTTGTCCGGTGGACAGCAGCAACGATTATGCATTGCCAGAACATTAGCCCTAGGCCCCAAATTACTACTGCTCGATGAGCCTACATCATCACTCGACCCTAAATCGGCCGCCATGGTAGAAGAGTTGCTTTTTACTCTTAAAAAGACCATTACGATAGTGATCGTTACTCATAATATCCCCCAAGCAAAGCGAATTTCTGATTTTGTCGGGGTTATTCACCATAAAAAAATGATCGAATTTGGCCAAACTGACCAAGTACTAACAAATCCTAAAACCAAAGAAGCAAGAGAATATTTACTTTGAAATACACAAGATTTCATCATGTTTAGTATCCTAAAATTAGGTGGAATATATCTAACATCGTGAAAAATTTAAAGTTAGTGATATCTATAACTATGAGTACCTGGCTAGGAAATATCGGTGCATGTTTTGCAGACCTAACACTTCAATCATTTGTAGAGGGGAATTTATTTGCCCCGCCAACAGCCAATCTGGAAATTAGATTTACACCGCCCTCACAAAATATGGCATTTGTAGCCAGCCTACAAAGCACAGATAACGAAACAGTAGACGAGGCCCCAATAATACCGTTATTTACAGGTAAAATTTTAAATTTCCCAAACCCATTTTCAATGAAAACAGGGACTCAAATCGGGTATCAGCTTAACCATCCTACTACAATCGAGCTTAGAATTTATTCAATTTCAGGATATCTATTTTTCCAAAAAATATATTTATCAACCGAAGAAGGTGGTATGGCCAAATATAATCATATTACCATTGATGCATCAACTTTAAGTGGAGCATGGTTAAGCCCAGGAGTTTATATCTACGCAATATTAAGTGAGGGTAAAGTACTCGCTAAAAACAAAATGGTGGTGACACCTTAAAGATGAGAGGGAGTTGTGTATTACTCTTCATTCTAGCGACATCGATCATGCCGATTGAAGCAAAAAGTGTCACTCTATTATCCGACCAATTTGTAACATCCGCTCAGTTGGGTGGGATTGGGAACATCGACGGGGCGAAAGACGGGGTGACCAACTTATTTGGCAATAGTGCAAGTTTAGAGGCCAAAAAGAGATCAGCATTTATCACAACTAGCCAACTGATAGACAGTGACTCTAAATTATTAATTTGTGGACTTTCATTTGAAGCCTTAGGCGGCACTGTTGGAGCAGGACTTATCCAGCTGGACACTGGCAACATCGACTATACCCAATCTGGTAGCTTTAATCAGTTTTTTTCAGAATCTCAATTTAGACTTAAAAATAACCTCTATATACTTGGATACAAACAGACAATAACGGAAAAGCTGTCTACAGCAGTCAACATAAAATATATGGATCAAGATCTCTATACCACCCGTGGAACAGGGGTAAATACCGACATCGGAGCAATCTATGAAGAAGGTATATGGCGATTATCTTTAAGTGCCAAAAATATAATCAGGGATTTTAAAGTCAAATACTCAAATAATCAGGGGAGTCTTGATTTTCCATTCCAAATAGTGGCAGGTGCAAGATGCAACTTCTCTAAATTAGGACTAATGAGTCAAGTGAAATATAGTGAAGATGCCAAGGTGCTATTACCAGCGGTGGCAGTTGAGTATCAAGTGTTACCAAACGTATTTTCTGGGTCCATAGGGTGGAAACAGCTTGTAGACAACAATAAGGTCCACAGTGCAAAGAGCATAGGAGTAGAATTAGATTTAAATGAATTAAGCTTAGCCGTAGCATATGAATTTTCAGACTTTTTTGAAAAAAATGCACTATGGAGTGTCACATTTAAATATGGGTGGGATGAGATCAGATGAGCAACATGTTAAATAGACTAGGTATTTTGATACTTGCAGTATTGTATTTAGGGGTGCTAGGGCACGCAGTTCCAAAAGAGATTAGTTTCTCTGGGACAATTAGCAGTAGTCAGGGGAGTCTCAATGGGACATACCCTCTAAAAGTAGAGATTTTGACATCCGATAACAGATTGCTTTGGGAGGAGACCCATCCCAGTGTAACCTTTAATAAAGGGTATTTTTGGATTTTAATAGGGAGCATCAACCCTACTAAAATGGACAAAGATACGTTAACCCTAGGGACCTATATCAAAATAACTGTAGAAGGGGAGAGTTTAAATTTAAATTTTTCGAGTAATTTTTATGCAAAAGTATCAGAGTACTCACTA
The DNA here is from genome assembly GCA_964652635.1 of uncultured Candidatus Marinamargulisbacteria bacterium. Lineage (GTDB taxonomy): Bacteria > Margulisbacteria > Marinamargulisbacteria > SXXA01 > SICP01 > CAMCZW01. Next base: position 5,853 of record CAZZBY010000036.1, read on the forward strand.
AGTGCAGCAACAGCAAATACAGCATTAAGCGCATTGAGTGCATCATCAGTCACATGGGATAACATTTCCTCAAAACCTGATCTGTTAACTAATAATTATAGAGGTACAGTATCCGCCAACGCATTTATTGGAGACGGATCTGGATTACGAAATATCAGCGTGAGCGGAACAAGTAATGCCACAAAGTTGCAGCAGCGAAATATTTCAAGCACCGCACCAACGCCTGGACAAGTATTAAAATGGAATGGAGAAGCTTGGGCCCCAGCCAATGACTTGGACACCGACACAGATAACAATACGATATACAGTCAAGGTTACGGACTCATATTAACTAGCGGCACATTTGCGATTGACCAAAATATTGTAGCATCTAAATCTTATGTAGATAGGGCGGTTTCGGAGATCCAAGGAATATCTGGAGTCCAGCAAACAGCATTAAATTTAAAAGCCAATGTAGCCTCGCTCAATACCTACATTTTAAAAACAGCGACGGCCAACTACGATACAGCGTATGCGGATCGATTGAAATGGGATGGGGGTGCGACAGGATTAGCAGCAGCGACAGGGCGTGCCAGCTTAGAATTAGGCAATTTAGCGACATTAAGTACGGTTGGGAGTGCACAGATTACAGATGGCAGCATCACAAATGGGGATATAAGTGCGACAGCGGGAATTTCATTTTCAAAATTAAGTATTACAAAAAGTGATATTGAGGGGTTAGGAATACCAGGTTCGGATACAAACACAGCTTATACAGCAGGGGCAGGATTAACGTTAACAGGGACAACATTTGCAATCAGAAATACCGTTGTGACAAGTAATTACGGTGGGACAATTACGGCAAGTGCCTTTGTTGGGGATGGGTCTGGATTAACAGGGGTGACGATTCCAAGCAACGCGATCACGAGTGCCAAAATAGTAGATGGTACCATCACGGCCGAAGATATTAATGCGTCGGCAGGGATTCCTTATTCAAAATTAAGTATTACAAAATCAGATTTAGGTTTAGGTAATGTAGATAACACAGCGGATAGTGCAAAGCCAGTATCAGTGTTACAGCAAACAGCATTAAATTTAAAAGCCAATGTAGCCTCGCTCAATACCTACATTT
>CAZZBY010000036.1:7063-7837 GCA_964652635.1 uncultured Candidatus Marinamargulisbacteria bacterium
CAGGATTAACGTTAACAGGGACAACATTTGCAATCAGAAATACCGTTGTGACAAGCAATTATTATGGATCAACTAAAGTAATTTCTTCTACACAAGAGGTAGCAGGGTTTTATTCTGCTAGCCCTGATAGCCCCATGGAGTTAGCCATCGGACGTCGTACATTAGGGGGATCGCTTGCTGCTGATGGACAATTAGCCGTAGCTGGAGGTTCTGGTGAGTTTTCCACAGATGCAGTTCAGGGCGATGTAATTTTGCGACATGGTAGTGGTAGTGGACGGGTATTGATCCAAGCAGGTGGTGATGATGCCATGCTGGTTGTTAAAAATACAAATGTGGGCATTGGTACGGCAAGCCCCGACACAAACTATAAGCTAGATATTAATGGAGCAGTAAGAGGAACAAGGTATATATCAACAATAGCGTCAGGAAGTGCACCATTTACAGTGAGTAGTACAACAAAAGTAACAAATTTAAATGCAGATTTTGTAGACGGATATTCAATAAACCAAGATATCACAAGCAGTGCATCCCCCTCTTTTTCAGGATTAACAGTATCAGGAACGGTCACCGCTAATCGGTTTATAGGAGATGGGTCAGGCCTAACAGGAATATCCGTTGCCAACAATGCAATTACTTCAGCTAAGATCGCTGATGGAACCATTACTAATAACGATATTAGTGCTTCTGCGGTTATTTCCCACACCAAGCTTAGTTCTTCTGTTGTGACAAGCAATTATTATGGATCAACTAAAGTAATTTCTTCTACACAAGAGG
>CAZZBY010000037.1:0-7810 GCA_964652635.1 uncultured Candidatus Marinamargulisbacteria bacterium
TATTGGTGCGGCCAAGATAGCTGAGTTCGATTTGATTAAAGGATTGGACTCCCATACTGATACGGTTAATGCCATGATTTTGAACGGTTTTTATGGTGGTTTCGGTAATGGTTTCGGGGTTCATTTCGCAGGTTTTTTCGATGGGATCTCGGAACTGAAATGTAGTATGAAGACCCTTTAATAAAAGGTCCATAATGTCTGGGCTAAGTGCGGAAGGTGTTCCTCCGCCGATAAATAGACTAGTGGCTTGGATATTGGGGTAGTTTTGTCTGTAAAATTTAAGCTCGTTTAGGAGGGCCTCTAAAAACCTGACTTCGTTTTCCCTGCTCCATGGCAGTTTATAAAATGCACAATAAGGACAAATGGAGTTGCAAAATGGGATATGTACATAAATGGCAGAGGTTAATTGAGCCTTAATTTGTTGCTGCATTTGGTGCATTGAGTGGTGGTTCCGGGGTTGTCTGTGCCACATTTCGGGCAGAGGATGGATTGGCTTTTGAAGCGGGATGATGAGCCTGCGTGAAATATGGTGACTCGGTTTCGGATTAAAAAATATACTGGTGCAACAAAAAGAGGTAGAAAGAAGGTGAATATGCCTAAAAGACAGGCATAATATAGGCCCATTTTTCTTTTATGGGCGTCATAAGCGATAAATAGTGCTAATGAGGTGCGAATAAACAGAAATGGGTGCATGCAGACTTCTTAATCGATGGTTTTATTTTTTTGGAGAGGGATGGCTGAAATTGATTGATTGAGAGGTCGTAGTTTAGACATTCGGATGGATGTCCCTTCGTTTGGAATAGTTTGAATTTCAACTTCGTCCATTAGGTTTTTAATGAAGGTGAGGCCTAAGCCTAAGCCTAATTTTTCCTCAGATCGTTTTTTTTGTTCCTCGGTGCCGAGGATGCCTAGGTTGAAGCCGTTTCCAAAATCTTTGACGGTGATTTCGAGACGGTCGGCGTCGATGGTCATTTTGATTTCAATGCGACCTGTTTTTTTGTGGTTTTCGTAAGCATGCTGGACTGCATTGGTGCAGGCTTCTGAAATGGCGATTTTGATGTCTTCGATATCTTCTACGGTGAAGTTGAGTCGGGAAGCAATGCCAGAGATTGAGAGTCTCGCAATACTGACATATTCGGATGTTGCGGGTAGATTGAGGACTACAACGTTGTCTTTGATATCGGGTAAGCCGTTTACGATCATTGGGATACCTCTAGTGCAGCATCTTCACTTTCAACCATGTTGACGTTTTTCTGGCTGAGGCCGGAAATTTCAAATATTTTTTTAATTTGAGGTTTATTGCAGACGAGTTGGATGGTGCCATTTGAATTGGATAATGTTTTGGCTGCATGAGCAATGGTACCTAATCCGGTGCTGTCAATGTATTGTACGCCGTCGAGATTAATAATGAGGGAGTGGTCATTTTCTTTTAAGACTTCGGAGATAACGCGATTGAGTTGAGGGCAATTATGAATGTCCACCTCACCCCATATCCTGACGATCGGAACTTGATTAAAATTGCTGATTTCGATGTTAAAATCGCTTTGCATTGATGCTGCTCCGTAATTTTATGTTGAGATACTTTAGAAGTATACCTTAATGAAAGCTGGTTTTGAATAGAGAGTATGGTGTGATTCCATGATATTCTTCGCTATTCTCGTATTGCTCTTTATGGCATGCTTATGGGCTATCTTTTTTGTAGGAAGGGAAATTTTGAAGTGATACCTTAATTCTCCGCTTTAAGAAGAGGTAATACAGCGTGATGGAGTTTTTGATGAGAATATGAAGCCTGAATTCTCTCTTTGTAGGAATGCCAGAATAGAAGAGGGGCTTATTTTTTTAGTTGGTATTTTTTTCTGAATTTTTCGACTCGGCCTTCGGTATCGATGATTCTGTTTTCGCCGGTGAAAAATGGGTGGCAGCTGCCACAAATGTCCACACGAATGGATTTGAGCGTTGAGCCTGCTTTATATACTGCACCACAGGCGCAGCTGATTTCTGCTTCTGGGTGGTATTCTCCAACTTCGATGTTGGCATTAGTGCGTTTTTTAATTTTGACTGACATAGTGGTCACCTTTATAAATACAATTAGGGCTTGTGATTGTAATCGTGATTTTTGGGGGTGTCAATCGTTTCTCCCAGGTGGTCGGTTAGGGGGTCGCTTTTGATATAACACTGCTTGTGAGTTTTTTGTCTTTGTCTTAGGATTTACTGAATATTATGAGTTTTATTTTAGATAAAATGCCTCCTATTGTGGCTCACTTTGAAGATATTGAGCGAAAAATTTCGGATCCGGACATTATTGCGGATCGGTCGCGTTATCAGGAACTTTTAAAAATGCACTCCGAGCTTGAGCCCGGTGTGGTGGCATATCGTCGGTACTTGCAGTCTCAAACTGAACTGGCTGATGCACGTTTGATGCTAGCGGACCCTGAAATGAAGGAAATGGCGAAGGAAGAGGTAGAGCGACTTGAAGCTCAGTCGTCTGATATTGAGGATGATCTTCAGCTTTTTTTGCTGCCTAAAGACCCAGATGATATGCGTAATGCGTTGATTGAAATTAGACAAGGTACAGGTGGGGATGAAGCTTCACTTTTTGCTTATGAGCTTTATCGAATGTATGTGCGTTATGCCGAATCTCAGGGCTGGAAAGTGGAAGTATTGTCCGAAGCGTTGACCGAAATGGGTGGGATGAAAGAAGTTGTCTTTTTGGTCGAGGGCCAGGGTGTGTATCGTCAGATGAAGTTTGAATCTGGGACGCATCGGGTGCAGCGGGTGCCGGATACGGAGGCTTCGGGGAGGATTCATACTTCGGCAGCAACTGTGGCGATTATGCCGGAAGCTGAAGAAGTGGATATTGTCATCGATAAAAAGGATATTCGCATTGATACGTTTCGAGCCAGTGGGGCGGGTGGTCAGCATATTAATAAAACGAGTTCGGCCATTCGGATTACTCATATTCCAACTGGTGTGGTTGTGGAATGTCAGGATGAGCGGTCTCAATTTCAAAATAAAGACCGTGCCATGACGATGTTAAGAACCCGTCTTTATGATGCTCAGCTGGCGTCTCAGCGTGCTGAACATGCCACTATGAGAAAGGTTCAGGTCGGGAGTGGAGATCGTTCTGAAAAAATTAGGACTTATAATTTCCCTCAAAGTCGGGTGACGGATCATCGGATTAATTTTACCGTGCATAACCTTCATGAAGTACTGTCGGGTAAGCTTGAGCCCTTGATTCAGGCCTTGATGGCTGCCGACCGTGCCGAGCGGATGAAAGCGACGATTTAACTGAGATGACTTACTTTGATGTGTTAGCTGAAGGGCGGGCAAAATTGCCTGGAGATGAAGCAGCTTTAGAATCTCAATTATTATTATCTTGTGTGTCGGGATTATCTAAATCTTGTCTGTTGGCGTCATTGTCTGATGTCTGTCCTGAGACGGTTTATACTCAATTTTTGGTGCTTATTGAGCGTCGTTTGAGTGGGTACCCCATTCAATGGATTTTAGGGGCTGTGGAGTTTATGGGGAGGAAGTATCGGGTTTCTGAAGGGGTGTTAATCCCTCGATCGGATACGGAAGTAGTCGTTGAGACGGCGGCTTTACTGGTGGCGGATTATGACTATGTGATTGAATGTGGGTGTGGATCTGGCATTATTTCGATTGAACTCGCTTTGCGCTTTCCGGGGATGCCGATGATGGCTTGGGATATTCGACCTGAATGTGTGGCACTTGCGAGTTTCAATGCGGAGTTGCATGAAGTATCGACGGTGACTTGGCAATTGGGGGACTTTTTTGATGCATTTTTGATGATTCGTCTTTTGGCTAGGCATCATCGAATTTTACTGGTGAGTAACCCGCCTTATATCCCGACTGATGATATTTTGGGGCTTAGCCCAACGGTAAGGGAGTTTGAGCCTCGTATAGCCTTGGATGGCGGGCAAGATGGCTTAACTTTTTACCGGCGTTTAGTGGAGTTAGCAGCTTTGTTTAAATGTGAATTTGCTTTTGTTTTTGAGATTGGTATTGGTCAATATGAGGATGTCTCTCAACTGATGTCCCAATTGCCGGATGTTGAAATTAGGAGTGTGAAAGATTTATCGGGGATTGATCGGGTCGTTCAGGTTACTCAGAAAAAACGCCCATTGATCTAAACTTTTTGTAGCGATCGTCGAGTAGCTTTGCGATGGATAACTTTTTGAGTTCGCTTAATTCCTTGATGATTACTTTTTTAATGTTGTCTGCGGTTGCTTTCCAGTCGTAGTGGGCACCGCCCATGGGTTCCTTAACAATATCGTCGGCGACTTTGAGTTTGACGATATCGGGAGCTGTAATTTTGAGGCTTTCAGATGCGATGGAGGCTTTGGCGGCGTCGCGATATAAAATTGACGCACATCCTTCGGGAGAAATGACAGAATAAACACTGTTTTGAAGCATGTAGACTCGGTTAGCGACGCCAATGCCGAGGGCTCCGCCAGACCCACCTTCTCCGATGACAAATGAAATGATAGGAACTTTGAGCCCTGCCATGACTTTAAGGTTGGTGGCAATCGCTTCAGCTTGGCCGCGTTCTTCGGCTTCTTTTCCAGGGAATGCGCCAGGGGTGTCAATAAAGGTGACGATGGGGAGGCCAAATTTCTCGGCGAGACGCATGAGTCTTAGGGCTTTTCGGTATCCTTCGGGATGGGGCATTCCAAAATTTCGATAGATATTTTCTTTGGTATCATGACCTTTTTGGTGACCGATAAAAACCACTCTGTGGATTCCGATATGGGCAAACCCGCCGATGATGGAGGGGTCGTTTCCGTAGAGGCGATCTCCGTGAAGTTCGATGTATTCTTCGCTGAGAAGCCGGATTAAGCTGGAAGAGTGGGGGCGGTTTGGGTGCCGGGCGATTTGGATAATTTGTGCGGGATTTAGGTTGGAGTAAATTTCCTTTTTAAGGGTGGTGGCCCTACTCCGGATGCGATCGAGTTCCTTAGTGAGGTCGACATTTCCTTCTTCGGATAATCTTTCTAATTCTTCGATTTTATCTTGGAGTTCTTTTAAGGGTTGTTCAAATGGAAGTGTTTTCATTAGCTCAATCCTTTTGTGAGATATGCACATACATCGTGAAGAGTATCCCTCATTTTTTTACGGTGGACGACGAGGTCAAGCATGCCATGTTCGAGTAAAAATTCGGATCGTTGGAAGCCTTTGGGTAGTTTTTGCCGGATGGTTTGTTCGATTACGCGTGGACCAGCAAATGAAATTAGGGCACCAGGTTCTGCAATATTGAGGTCACCCAACATCGCAAAGCTTGCGCTGGTTCCTCCGGTAGTGGGATCACAGATTACAGAAATGTAAGGGATGCCTTTGTCTGCTAGTCGGGACAGTGCAGCGCTGGTTTTACCCATTTGCATGAGGCTCATAATTCCTTCTTGCATTCGGGCACCACCGGATGCGGTGAAGACGATGACGGGGTGGCTATTTTCGATGCCGGCTTCGATGATGCGAGTTACCTTTTCACCGACGACGGACCCCATGGACCCTCCCATAAAATCGAAGTCCATTGCTCCGACGTTGACGGGGATTCCTTTGAGTGCGGCTTTCCCGATTCGGATGGCATCGTTTAGGGCGGTTTTAGCCCGAGCGGTTTTGATTCGATCATCATATTTTTGAGTGTCTTTAAATGAGAGAAAATCGATAGAGGTCATGTCGGCATCTGTTTCGACGAAAGAACCATCGTCGAAGGTGACGGCGATACGGTGAATAGCGGAAATTCGAAAGTGGTGATTGCACCCAGAACATACCTTTAAATTGGCTTCTAAATCTTTTTGAAATAGGACGACCGAACATGTCGGGCACTTTATCCAAAGATCCCCTGGGATGTTGAGTTTCTCGCTTGCGGAGTGACTCTTTTTTTCTCGCTTAGCTAACCAATCTAATATTGACATGAATAAAAATAGTGGGATAGAATCCAAACCGCATATTAACAAAACTCTGAAGGAATGACAAATGGCAAATACCAAATCAGCTAAGAAAAACGTGCTTATCAACCAGCGAAATCGGGGTCGTAATCTTCATCATAAAAGTAAGATGAAAACATTGATCAAAAAAGCCGTGTTAGCCATTGAAAATAACATTGAGAATAAAATTGAGTTATTGCGAAATGCACTTCGAACTATTGATAAAACAGTCTCAGCTGGAGTGATTAAAAAATCTACTGCAGCACGTCGTAAATCTCGATTGACTCTTCTTTTTAATAAATCGACTTCTGATCAACCGGTTGTCGCACCTGAAGCTGCTACGCCGAAAGTAAAAAAAGCAAGAGTTGCTGTACTCAAGAAGGCTGCTCCTAAGAAAGCAAAATCAACTGCTAAGGCAACTGTCGCAAAAGCGAAATAGTTTTTTGATGACCTTCCGTCGATTCCTTGTAAGAGGCGGAGGGATCTTTGTTTTTATTACCTTTCTTTTTCTTTTCCTTATTGCTTTTTATTTTAGTCGTTTCCATTATCTTTTGATTAATGGGGTTATGTATCGGGTTACTCTTGCCGATACTCCAATTTCTCGTGAGCATGGCTTGATGTTTACGCCTAAATTGCCTCATTCGGAAGGGATGTTATTTGTGTTTGATCGACCGGATTTTCATGTTTTTTGGATGAAAAATACTTATATTCCATTGGATATGGTGTGGATGGATTGTGAGTACAGAGTGGTGGATATTTACCGAAATGCTCAGCCGAATTCGGAGGAGTTGATTATTCCTACGGTAAACTCACTGTACGTGCTTGAGGTTAATGCTGGTGATAGTGATCGGCATCGGGTTTTACCTGGAATGCAGGCGACAGTGGACGGGCCCTTATTTGGTCTCTATTATTTTTTCCAAGAATATTTGAATGGGTTCTTTGGACTTGAGAAGTTGCTGATAAATCACTTTTAACTGTGTAGAGTCTACTTTTTGTTGGAGAGTGTCGAGGGTGCAAAGTAACTCATAAAACCTCAATGTCCATGGGGTATTTTGTTTGAGTTCGGTGCTAAATAATATTTGAAATACATCAAAAAATAGTCCATTTGAAATTGAAATCCCTAAGTCTAGGGTGACTCTGCAGAGGACGATGGGGGATGTTAGGATATAACTCCAAATGGTTTGGTTTCGGAGTAGGATTAAAAATAACTCTATGATTTCTTGATCTGTTTTCGGGGTGTCGATGGGGGTGGTGATGACTTGGGTATTATGAATACTTTTTTTGTAAAAGCCTTTGTCATTAAATGTGATTAATTCTTGAGATTGGGGGGAGGTTATAAATTGATCAGTAAGAATGGGGTCGAGTTCGAGAAATTGGTGGTCAAAGTCTTTTTGCCGGATGTAGTGTTTTGGGCCGTAGTAAATGTTAAGAAATTCTCCTTTTTTGATGGGGGTGGTGGTCAGTGCGAGGACTCGGGGTATTCCTTTCCAATTCCACGAAATGAATCGGCATTTTGGAGTAGCGTCGTTGATGATTTGGGCACTGCTTCCGTATCGAGTACCGTCAAGCCCGGAGAAATTGCGGTCTGATTTGGAGTAATCGGTAGAATCGATGCCAGAGTATTCGATGAGTTCTCCTGCGGGGATATCGCGTTTGGCGATGAGGTCATATTCGCCGGGGATACGGGGAGAATTGACGACGATGCCGGGGAGGGCTGCATCTGGAATTGAGAAGTCGTGTTGGGTGTAGTGGAGGTATTTATGGTGGATATAGGTGCTAAAAATGCGAGCGATATGGATGCTTTCGGGAGAGGTGAGTGTTGAAAATAATGGGGGACGGATGATGGCGAGGTTGGTGGTCCAGAT